>NZ_JAFQSO010000014.1 GCF_017409525.1 Methanobrevibacter sp.
ATAATCAGAAGCCTGAGAAATCGTTTCACCTTGATATACCATACTTATGACAAGCAATTTACGATACATGTCATAAGAATCTTTGTATTCTTTCATTACATCTTTAATTTCATCCAATTCAAGATGTCCTGCAATTTTTTTTGCTTCGTTCAACCATGAATATAACTTTGTATTTCATATGGTATAAACTTTTCGAGAAAAACTATAATTAAAATTTTATCAAAGCATACATAAATATATAGTGATAGAATTTTGGGTGCAAAAAAATTTTAAACTCATTAATACATTTACGCCAGCCATCACCTATTCAAAACCTACTTTTCTAAAAACATTGCATATTTAAAATGATATTTTCCGCGTTACATTCAACCTAACGATACAAGACCTTCAGTATCTGCGACATCAGCTGCAACTGCCGCCAATTACAAGCCATCATATATCATGCGCTAATTCAGAAGGAGGTAATATCTTTTTGGCTGAAATTTCGGCACAAGATAAACAGTATATTGTCATGTCTTTGTGAGGAATTGAAAAAGTAGGCCCGCTGTTGGAAGGTTAAAAATTGATCTTTCACATCTAACATCTAACGGAAAATGCATATGCGAATATGATATTTGTTTTAAATTTATTAAATATCACACTAAAATGCATTTTAACATATAAAAATGACCTGTAAAGACACTAGAACGTTTATTAACTAGTGTGTACAATCTATTTGTATGTCTAAAAACAAGCGTGTTACAATAAGCATCAATAATGACATTGACTTGAATTTTAGAAGAATAGCCTCCAGCAAGATGCTCTTCAAGACTGGATGGTATTCTATCTTGAAACCTACCACTATCTAAAATTGTAATACATTTTTTTATAGTTATTATTACTAATTTTGGTTGGTTTTCAATATTTTTGTGCGTTAATTATTGGTGTGGATAGGAACTTTTTTTATAAATTTAAAGCATGTAACGGTTTAAATAATCGATTCTTTTAACTCCTGCCCCGAATGCTCATGCCTCCTGCAATCTTGCGAAGGCAAAATCGTGGATGGTTGCATTCATGCTTCCACGTATATATGCAACAATGCATTTACGATAAAAATTTTAAGTAGTGGAGGCAGACATAGTAACAAGAATAATATTTAGGTGTGTTTTTTATGATTACATGTCCTTCTTGTGGAAAAAGTAACTCTGATGATAATAAGTTTTGTGTCAACTGCGGAAGCAGCTTGAAAAATGTCATGAATAAATCAGTGAAATTTTGCCCGAATTGCGGGCATCAAAATATTTCGAGCACTATTTTTTGTGTAAACTGTGGAAATAAATTAGACCAGTCCCAATTCAATGCTTATAATGCCACACAATCAAAACCTGCCTATAATGTTCAACAGAAGAATTCTAAAGGTTTATTTGGTAGATTTAAAACACCAAAATGGCAAAATAAAGATTGGAAAGTAAGGCGTGATGCAGTTAAAGAATTATATGAAATGGGCATATTGGTAGAAATAGCTAAAAATGATTCTTGTGCACATGTTCGTGAGGAAGCAATTAAAAAGATTAATGATGAATACATTTTGAGAGATATTGCATGTAATGATGAATCGAAATCTATTCGTTTAATGGCAATAAATAAAATTAATGATGAATACATTTTGAGAGATATTGCATGTAATGATGAATCGAAATCTATTTGTTTAACAGCAATAAATAAAATTAATAATCAGTCTATTTTAGCGGATATTGCTAAGAATGCTCATGATGGAGATACTCGTGAATATGCTTTCAAACGTATCAATGATGAGTCTGCTCTAGTTGATATTGCCAAAAACGCTGTAGATGATGTTGCTTTGAAAGCATGTAATAAGATTAGTGATGAATCTGTTTTAATCGATATCGCTAAGAACACTCATAATGCATCTGTTGGTTTAAATATTCTCAGTAATATTGGTAATAACCCTAGTGATAGGTCTATTTTAATGGATATTGCAAAAAATGCAGTAGATGATGATGTTCGTTTGAATGCAGTTAAAAAAATCAGAATTAAAAAGATTGATGAGAATTTTGTTTTAGAGGATATTGCTAAAAATGATTCAAATAGTGATGTCCGGACTGCAGCTGTTGAGAAGATTAATGACACTTCTATTTTAATCGACTTTGCTAAAAATGATTCAAATAGTGATGTCAGAGCCGGTGCTGTTGAAAAAATTAATGATGATTCAGTTTTATTAGATATAGCTAAGCATGATAGTGATGGAGATGTTCGTTTAAAAGCGATTAAAAGAATTAACTTTAGAAAAATTAATGAAGATACATTTTTAATAGATTTGGCTAAAAATGATTCGAATAGTAATATTCGTTTGGAGGCAGTTAAGAAGGTTAGGGATGAGTCTGTTTTAGGTTATGTTGCTAAGAATGATTCTGTTAGTGATGTTCGTAAGGCAGCGGTTAAAAAGGTTAATGATAAGTCTGTTTTAGAGTATGTTGCTGAAAATGATTCTGACAGATATGTTCGTGATGAGGCTATAAAGAAGATTAAAATTTTAATTAGAAACATGGATGATGAATCCACATTAATTGATATTGCTAAAAATGTTCATTCTGTTAGTGTTCGCGAAGCTGTGGTTAAAAAGATTAATGATGAATCTGTTTTAGCAGATATTGCTAAAAATGATGATTATTGGCAGGTTCGTGAAGCAGCTGTCAAAAAAATTAGGGATGAAAAGGTTTTAATTGATATTGCTAAAAACGATAGTGATTATAAGGTTCGTGAGGCGGCCGTTAAAAATACTCGTTTAAAAAATAGAGATGCTTTGTTGTATATTGTAAAACATGATTCTTATCATGAGAGGGTTGAAGAAAGAAATTCATATGATTTCAGTACTTATAAAAAAGTGTATCCTGTTCGAAAAGCAGCTAATGAAAAATTAGGTGGCAAATATTGGGAATATTGTTGGGAAGAAGATTAAATTTACTCCTCCTATTATATTATTTTCATTTTAAGAATACCACATTCACATTAATGCCTCCTGTTGTTAATATTTGCATTGAAAACATTCTATCTTAACTATGCAATCCCAAAACTCCCCAGTTTCGTGTCGGCTTGCAGTCATTCATTCCCTTCTGTTGCAATTGCCCATTATTATTATTCAATAAACCTAATATAAGATTAAAATCCTAACGGCCAAATTTCATTTCTGAAGTTACCTTCCCCCAACCAAATAGTTGGGAGGATATCTCCGACTCTTAAGCACCAAAAGCCCATTCCGCAAGATTTTGTTTCGCTACAATTGAACGTTATCACTGGTCTGTTGCAATTCCTGCCAGAAGGTTGTAATGACCTGTCATCAGGTGCAATAATATTGAAAGAAGGTCCTGTTTAAATGAATAGTTGATGATTGCAATTAAGATGATGGGGGCTGACCTTCAGAATCTGCAATCGCAGCTACAAAAGCAACTAATCATGATGGAAGATGTATGCAGCAAGGCAATTACGATAAAAATTTTAAGTAGTGGCGACTTAAACTGCACAGTTAAATAGGTAGTTATTTATGCATAGGAAAAGATAACTTTTTTTATAACTAAGGTGATTTAGGATGGGACTTGGTGATTTATTCAGACCTAAATACAAAAACAGTGATTGGCTTAAAAGATGTGATGCAGTAAAAGTATTGGATGATTCCAAAATATTGGTGGAAATTGCAAAAAATGATGAGAATCGTGTCGTTCGTTCAAAAGCAATACAAAGAATAGGAGCTATTGGAATTGATGATGTTGATGAGGAATTTATTTTAATGGAACTTGCTAAAAAGTTTAGTGACCATAATATTCGTATTAAAGCGGTTAAAAAGATTGATGATGAATCCGCTTTGCTGGATATTGTTTGTGAAAAATCACATGAGGATTCAAGTCTTGAAGCAGTTAAAAAGATTAGTGATGAATCAATGTTAATATCTGCCGCACGACGTACCTCTTATAGTAGTGTTCGTGTTGATGCGATTAAAAGAATAAATGATGAATCTTTTTTATCGGAAGTTGCAACAGCCAGAAAACTCATAACCACTTTATGCAAGGATAAGAAGGCACGTATTGAAGCTATTAAAAAGATTAATGATGAGTATTATTTGAATCGTATTCTTGAAAAGGACCATGATAAAGATATTTGCAGAGAAGCTAAAAATAGGCTTAAGCAATTAAATCCTAAATCTGTTAACTTGATAACTAAAAATGATTTACGTGAAATTGATGATGAATCTTTATTGAAAGACATATCTATAAACGCTAAGGATAAAATTGTTTGTAGGGCAGCTGTTAAAAAAATTAGTGATGAATATATTTTAGCAGACATTGCTAGTAATGGCCGTGACAATGATGTTCGAAAAATAGCTATTGAAAAGATTAGTGATGAGTCTGTTTTAGCGGATGTTGCTAAAAATGCATTTTACTATGATATTAAGATTATTGCTCTTGAGAAGATTAGTGATGAGTCTGTTTTAGCAGATGTTGCTAAAAATGCTAAAGATAGCACTATTCGTGAAAAAGCCATTAGAGGGGTTAGTGATGAATCTGTTTTAAAATCTATTGCTAAAAATGATTCTGATAAACATGTTCGTAGGGAAGCTGTTGAAAAAATTAGTGATGAATCTGTTTTAAAATCTATTGCTAAAAATGACTCTTATGAGTATGTTCGTTTTGAAGCTGTTAGAAAAATTAGTGATGAATCTTTTTTAGTAGATGTTGCTAAGAATGATGAGGATTATTCCGTTTGTGAAATGGCTGTTATAAAAATTAGTGATGAGTCTGTTTTAGCGGATGTTGCTAAAAATGCTAAAATGAATATTGTTCGTAAAGATGCTATGGAAAGGATTAATGATGAATCAGTATTAATTAATTGTGTAAGAAATGGTAATTATGGTGCTGTATCGAAGAGTGTTGTTTATAAGATTTCTGATGAGTCTGTTTTATTCAATATTGCCATAAGGGCTAAAGACGATTTTGCGCGTAGTGCTGCAATTGAAAAAATTGAAAATCCAAAATTGCTCAATAAAATCATCATTCAATTACCTGAAAATGACCAAGCATGGTGGTTTTGTCGTGTCCAAAACGAGAATGCACTATCTCCTAATGCTAAAGATAAATTGTATCGCATTAGAAATAGGATTAGAGAAGGTAAAATAAAATCTGATGATAATTTTTTCAATCGTTAATTATTATTTGTATGCATATTATAAACTGTCTAATTCAGCAAGTTTGCCTCCCCCAACCAAAACACTAGGAAGGCAATTTTACGACATTTAAGTGGCAAAATTCACATTCGCAAGATTTTGCTACAATAGAACTAATTTTGTTGATTTGTTGAAAAATCATGTCAGATTAACCTTTTCATTTTTCCCATTCTACAAAAAAACTTCAATATTCATTTATTCATCCTAAAATGCCCCAATTAGACACTAGAATGTTTATTAACTAGCATGTACAATCTTATTGTATGTCTAAAAACAAGCGTGTTACAATCAGCATCAATAATGACATTGACTTGAATTTTAGAAAGATTGCCTCCAGCAAGATGCTCTTCAAGACTGGATGGTATTCAAAGGCAATTGAAGAGGCGATGTTGTTATGGATTGAAAAAGAGAATCGGTAAAATTTTTTTCTCTTTTTTTCTTTTTTTACATTAACTATTTAAATAAAACTTGACTATTTATTAATATAGAGTGGGTGTTAATAATGGAAAGTGATGAATTTAGAACTGTTAGAGTTTATACTAAAAAATACAGCAGTAAAGACAAAGACGGCAATAAGGTTGAAAAGGAATCTCAACAAAAACAGGTCAGTCTTAAAAAAGAAGATCCATTTGAAGATAATGAATTGGTTAAGGTTTTAGCACAAGAAGAGTATGAAAATTTGGTGGGAAACCAATTTTCTGAAGAAAAACTTGAGGAATTCGACCAGATAATCCAGAAAAAGGATGGCGAAATTGCCAATTTGCAGGAGCAGATTCAGACTCTCAAGGCTTCATTTTTCGATGATGTCGATTCTCTTAAAGAGCAGATTTCAGATAAGGAAGAGCTAATCAAGGCTAAGGATGAGATTCATGAGCTCAACAAGAAGATTACCAAAATCGATGATGAAAGGGTAGCTATTTTTAAGGAACTTGACTATAAAAACAAGATGATTCTGGCTTACAACGTTGAACTCAACAAATCCATTTTGAATGCCATTAATGTGGTAATCGATGAGGCCAGGGACAACATCAACAGAAGGAATGCCATGCTTGTTGAAGATTTGGAAAGGTCAATTGAAAAATCCAAGCATGAGGTAAACGAAAAGAATAAAGCCATAGCGTATGATATAAAGACAACTGTCGCTGACATGAATGAGCAGATCAGAAATACAAGCACCCTTAAAATGATACTCAACAAGAAGAACATCAACTTGAGGGTACCGACTGACGATTTGCTCAAGCCTTTTGACTTTGACTTTGATGTGGAGCAGCTGCTTTCAGGACAGGCATTGGAGCTTGACGCTTCCGAAATCCTAAAGGAAGTAATGCCAAAACTTCCAGAACCATTTTCCAAATATATTGACACTTTAGAGGAAGCCCCTGAAACCATCGATGTTTCATCTAAAAATGAGGAATAGCCAATGAGAACGTTCAATACAGGCAAAGTCACATTTGAATATCCTGACGTGTGGGAAGTGGAGAAAGCGGATATCCTATCCAACCCTGACTGCATTGCAACATTGTCCAAAGGCCAGGATAACCTGATTAATGCGGTAATGTTTCCGACCCATACCAATCTTGATGACTACAAGATTTTCATGGAGGATGCAATCTCAGATGATGGTGGGGTGATTATCGCTTCTGATTTTGTACAGATTGCTGGAAAGGATGCAATTAAGCTTCATGCAAACATGGACACTCCCGAAATTAATTTTGATATTCATACATATGTCTTCATTGAAAATAATGACATTTACATTTTTGAGCTTAGGACCCTTGACGTTTCAGGCGAATCGGAAAGGGAATTCAGGAACATGATTGATACTTTTAAAATAATTGCGTAAACTCAAGCAGATAGTCCATTGAAGTTCTGTCAAGGAACTTTAAGGTTGAGATGTTTTGGGGTGTGGTTCCGGACCTCTCCTCAACAAGGTTTCTCAATGACCTGTTTTTCATGTGTGCACGGATCTCTTTAATGACGAATTCCATATTTTCAAGATTCTTTTCTTCCAGCTCCTTTTGAGATATGTCCTCATAGATGGGGTATGTATCCAATTCATATGCCTTTGTTGGGGTTTGCAGTATGTTTAGATGACTGTAGTAATTTGCAGAATCTGCTAAAAATCCATCAATTCCCATATACGCTAATATCGGCATGAATGAGAGTTCAGCAAATGGAAAGATAAAGTAGCTGCTTTTTTTGGCTTCCTTTTTTAGGGATATGATTACATCAACAAGTTCTCTTGGATTGGTCAGGAGTGCATCTCCGTTGGCTATTATGAATCCGTTGTATCCGATTTCCTCAAGCCGTTTTAAGCAATCGATTCTCAAATCGATGTATTTGGACCCTTGGATGATGGCAATGTCGCATTCATCGACGTTTTCTTTTGCAAGTTTCAGTGTTTCTTTAACGTTGAATTCTGCTATTTCACGGTCAATGTTATAGGAGGATCCTTCACTTGGAGCTATTTTCATTTCATTTTTATGGAATATTTTTGGTGTGGTTTTCCCATCAATTTTACCTATTCTTCCAGGTCCGTCATGTGATTTGATTTCGAATTTTCTAATCATTTTCTCTTTCCTATCTGTTGTTGGTTAAATATTAAATTTTTAGGTTAATATAAATTATTTTTTTCATGTAATCTTTTAGATTACACCTACGAAAAATTTAGTAACCTTTATATATAGTCTTTTAATAGAATATTATTATGGATTTGAGGAAATAATCCGATGATTTTCCGAGGTGTGTTTTCAATGTCTATTATAAATCGTCTAAAATCTCTATTTACTGGAGAAAAGGATAAGGAAGAAAAAGACATCAGTAATGATGTATCAAACACATCTGATGATGTCCAAGTTACATCTTCACAAACTGTACAAGATGACATCGTTTCTGGTACTAAAACTACTGTTCCTAGAGAAACAGCAGCTGAACCAGAAGGCGATAAAGATTTAACTTTTAAAAGTGACATCGAAACTTTAGAAGAAGAAGCTCCTAAAGAAGCTCCTGAAGAAATTGTGGAAGAAGTTGAAGAAACTTCTGTTGAAGAAGCTCCTGAAGAGGTTGAAGAGGCTTCTGAAGAAAATGTCGAAGAAGTTAAAGAAGATACAAATAAAAAAGATACAAAGAGAGATACTATGACTTTATTGACTGATAAAGAATTATTAACTGATAGTAATCGTGATCCAGATTTCACTGCTGAATTCATTGACGCAGGTATTGAAACTGTAAAACACTGTTTCCAATGTGGTACATGCAGTGGTAGTTGTCCATCTGGAAGAAGAACTCCGTACAAAGTAAGACAAATTGTCAGAAAATGTTTACTCGGTTTAAAAGAAGAAGTAATCACTGACGATGCTTTATGGATGTGTACTACTTGTTACACTTGCCAAGAAAGATGTCTTAGAAGTGTTAAAATTGTAGAAATTATCAAAAAAGCACGTAACATTGCAGCTCATGCAGGATACATGGCAAAACCTCACAAAATGACTGGAGTATTTGTAATGAACACTGGACATGGTGTACCAATCAACGATGCTACCAAAGCATTAAGAACTAAAATTGGCCTTCCAGAAATTCCACCAACAACTCATGCTTATCCAGAAGCATTAGCTGAAGTACAAAAAATCTGTAAGATCACTGGATTCGATGATTTAATCGGTTACGATGAAGCAACCGGCGGATTAAAAGAATAGATTTATGAGGAGAGTTATAATATGGAAATTGCATACTTCTTAGGTTGTATTATGAACAACCGTTATCCTGGTGTTGAAAAAGCTACCAGAAAATTATTTGAAGCATTAGATATTGAATTAAAAGACATGGAAGGAGCATCTTGTTGTCCTGCTCCTGGTGTATTCGGTTCTTTTGATGAAGAAACCTGGGCTACTATTGCAGCTCGTAACTTAACTCTTGCTGAAGACATCGGCGCTGACATCATGACCGAATGTAACGGATGTTTCGGTTCATTGTTCGAATGTAACCACATGTTGAAAGAAAGTGAAGAGAAAAAAGCTGAAATTAACGCTAACTTAGCTGAAATCGGCAGAGAATACAAAGGAACTGTTGAAGTAAAACACTTCGCTCAAATCTTAAGAGACGATGTAGGATTTGAAAAATTAGCATCCTTAATCGAAAAACCTTTAGACTTAAACGTTGCTGTTCACTACGGTTGCCACTTCTTGAAACCTACTGCAACTATCGGCATTGAAGATAACGCTGAAAACCCAGCTATCTTAGATGATCTTGTAGAAATCACTGGTGCTAAATCAGTTGACTACAAAGACAAAATGATGTGCTGCGGTGCAGGTGGAGGTTTAAGATCCAGAGACCTTGATGTAACTACTAGCTTCACTAAAGAAAAACTCGATCACATGACCGAAGCTGGTGTAGATGCAATCGTTAACGTATGTCCATTCTGTCACTTACAATTTGACCAAGGTCAAGTTGAAGTAAATGAAAAATACGGAACAGACTTTGCATTACCTGTATTCCACTTAGCTCAATTATATGGATTAGCTATGGGATTATCAGCTGAAGAGTTAACCTTCGATGCTCAAAGAATTGATGCAACTCCTGCAATCAAAAAAGCATTAGGTGAATAAATTTAAGGATTTCTAATCCTTTTATTTTTTATTTTTTAGGCATTGAAAAGACATTTTGGATAGTTATCATCTAATGATAACCTTTTTTTTATCTTATTTTTTTTAGTTTCAATCTTTACGAACAAATGGCAATTACATTTATATATCATTAATAAGAAAAGATAAACTATTAACATACTATGAGGTGTAATTATGTTTGTAGCAACATTAGATGGTATTTTCAAATATTCTGACCTTCCAGAAGAATATGAGCCATATGTACAATTTAAAGCAACTATTGATAAAAGAGAACTTAAACCAAGCGATGAAATTGCAATTTTAAATATTGCAGGTACTTCAACTCATCATGTTTTATTCTTAGATTCATATCAAAATACTAGTGAAATTGAAAAAGAGTTAAAAGACGCAGATGCAAAAATCAATCACACTACCTTAAAAATCATAGGTGGACATTTATGAGCTTGCCCTCAGAACAGAATTGGTTAGTTCTCAATCATCTCATTACTGATTTGAATAAAAAAGGATATGATGTTCCTAGTGGAATTAACCCTGAGATGGGATTGATAAGATCGTCCATAAGTTCTTATAAAAGAGACCCTTCCCATCCAGAATTGATTAATGAGTTGGCTAAAGCTGAAATGTCTTTAAACAATATTCAAGGAACTCTTTTAACAATAGCCGAAGAGGAAGGGGATGAATATGTTGATCACTGGCTTGATTTATTGAAAAGGGTCATGAAAGGTGAAGAAGTATTCGAATTCGCTAAATCCCGTTCAAAGTTCCTAGCCAACACTCCTCCTGGCTTAATCACTGGCAGAATAACATTGGCTGACCCATTGGCTGAAGAAAGAGTTCAAGAAATAGCGGAATGGAACGGTCTCATCATTGAATTTGAAGATGATACTACAATTCAATTGCATGGAGATAAACCTGACCTTAAGGTAGGCTTAAGGGAGATGGGATCTTTCTTTTTAGAACAACAAGGATGATAATATGACTAAAATTTTAGCAATAAGTGATGTTCACGGTGAAGAAAACGAAAATTTATATTCTTATCTAAATAATAATGACATTGATTTGGTTCTGGTATTGGGAGATATCACTGACTTCGGACCATTGGACTTCGCTACCACATTTTTAGAAAAGGTGGCTGATTGTGGTGTTGATGTTATAGCCATTCCAGGTAACTGTGACCCGAAAGGTATCTGCAATGCCATTAATGAAGTGTCTTTCTGTTTGCATAACAATATCATTGCTTACGGCGATGCGATACTGTTTGGATATGGCGGGTCTAATGAAACTCCATTCAACACTCCCGGTGAAATCCAGGACAACAAGATTTACGGGGATGTCTTTGAATTGTTGGCAAACTATGACTATGTTTACAATGATAAGGTCCCTAAAGTGAGAATATTGGTTACACATGCTCCACCTTTCAATACTGAAGCTGATAAGATGGATAATGGGGAACATGTTGGCAGTCAAGGAATTTTGAAGTCAATTCATGAATTCGAACCTGAAATTAATGTATGTGGCCATATTCATGAAGCAAAATCCGTTAGTAAAATTGGAATAACTACAGATGTAGCAAATCCTGGAATGCTTAAGGATAATGGAGCTGTCTTAATTGACATTAAAGATGGTTCTAATTATGATATAAGCTTAGTTTCTTTAGATGAATAGATATTCATCTTAATCTTCTTTTTTTTACCCAAAATCAAATAACAACTTTTATTTAATATTAACTTATAAATATTGTATCGTAAATGTAAACTGCATGGAGTCTTAATATGATTTGGGTTACTGGTGATGTGGATGGTAAATTGTATAAGGAACCTTTTTCTAAAGGAATTCTTGCTCGTTCACTGAATGTTGCAGATATTGGTTTTCTAAGAGCTCATGAAATAGCTAGTGATATTGAAGATGAGTTGATTAGAAATGATGTCAGTGAAATTTCCAATTCGCAATTGGCCAATGTAGTTTTAAATCATTTGGAAAGTGTAGATTCCAATATAGCTAAAAAATATCAAAATTGGAGATTACTTAGAAATTCTAAAAAGCCTCTTATCATTTTAATTGGAGGCGCTTCTGGTGTTGGAACATCTTCAATGGCTTTTGAACTTGCTAGCCGTTTAAGATTAAAGAATCTCATAAGTACGGACATGATTCGTGAAGTGATGCGCAAAATCGTTTCAAAAGATTTAAGCCCGGTCATTCACAAGTCCAGTTTCGATGCCTATGAGAGTATCAGGACACCATCAATTAGGATAGATTCTGTTATCGAAGGTTTTGTTAGTCATGTTGATGTTGTAAATGTCGGCATTGAAGCTATTATCGAGAGATCTGTTAAAGAGGGCATCAGCACTATCATTGAAGGGGTTCATGTTGTCCCAGGGTTCATTAGGAAAGATTTAATGGACGATAATAATATCATAATTTTCACGATAACTGTCGATGACGAAGAATCCCACAAGCAAAGATTCTATGCAAGATGTAGGCAGCCTTGGGTAAAAAGGTCCCTTGATAGATATATGGAAAATTTTGAAGCAATTCGAAAGACACAACAATTTTTGGTTGAACAAGCAAAAATTCATGATTCTCGCATAATTAACAATGTGGATATTAATAAGACCATAGATATTATGGTTGATGATATTCTTGAAGAATTTGGAGGAACAGAGAATGTTGAACAAAAAAGTTAAGGAAATCATGACCACTGATGTAATTACAACCACTTCAGACATTGATGTTGTATATGCATTTGAAAAATTGATGAAACATAAGATTAGTTCTCTTCCAGTTGTTGAAGATGATAAACTAGTTGGCATTATAACTGCAACCGATGTAGGTCATAATTTGATTTTGGATAAATATGAATTGGGAACAACTGTTGATGAAATAATGATAAAATCTGTAATTACTATTTCTCCTGAAGATAGTATCGAAACAGCAATTAAAGTCATGAAAGAAGGTAATTCTTCTTCAAGCATATTGAATCAACTCCCTGTTGTTGAAGATGGAAAATTAATGGGTATTATTTCAGATGGAGATATCATTCAAGAAATATTTTAAATTTACTCATTACTATTTTCTATTTTTATTTTTTAGCTATTTTTATAAAGTTACTATAATTTTGATTTTTTCTAGAAAATCGAATTTTTTGATTATTTTTTCAATTACTGTAATTAAATCTTTTTCCAGTAATGCCTTTTTGCTAACATTTATATAAGATTAAAATCATATATTATTAGTGGCTAGACTGGAGGGTTAGGGGTCCTCTGTAAGCACACACCCCCTTTGGTGCGGTCGAAGTTCAAAAGGCGGCTTTTTGAGAGAATATAAGCCTAGAAAAACAACATAGAAACCTCGTCCTACAGGATTGGTGGTGGTGAAGTTTTTACTGGAGGGTAAAAATTAGTCATCTTTAGTATAGGAACGGGTCAGGCCCGGAAGGGAGCAGCTTTACTATTAACATTTCAATGCTTGTAGAATCCCGGGGTGGAGTTGGCTTTTTTAGATCACTTATATTTTTGAGATTAGTCCACTTTTGAACATGCCATTTATAATAATAATTAAGTTTATAAATAAGTATTTACAGATAATTTAATATACTGTTTTTTAACATGTCGGGATGGCCCAGCCTGGTACGGCGTCGGACTGCTAATCCGATGGTCTTATGACCACCCGGGTTCAAATCCCGGTCCCGGCGTTTTTAATTTCAATTATCTATTTTTTGGTCATGGTCATATGATAAACCAAGTGGGCATGCGTGCACCATCACATATTTTATTTCAGGAATTTCATTAGTTATATTGTCTTGAACGGTATGGACAATTTTATGGGATTCGTCCAATGTTAGATTTCCATCAAGTTGGACATGTAATGTTACGGTTGCATAAGAGCCGAAGTAATCTACTTTAATATTATGCGCATTTTGAGCATTTGGAGTATTGTCTGCAACTCTTTTTATCCTATCAATGAACTCTTTTGAAGGAACTTTTCCCATGATGTTGTTAATATTTTCTTTTCCGATGTCCCATCCTGTTTTAAAAATCAACAAACCGATTACTAATGCAATGATGGGATCCAATATGGGGAAACCCAAATTTGAAACAACAACTCCAATCAATATTGCTATTGATGAGAATATATCTGTTCTTTGATGTTTTCCGTCAGCAACAATTGCGGGACTTTTAATTTCTTTGCCTATTCGGATTATGTATCTGCTTACAGATAAATTAATGATTATTCCAAGAACAGCCATGAGGGCCACTGGAGTTTCAGGGACTGTAATTAATGATGGGTTCAGAATCCTTTCAATTGAACCTTGAAAGATTTCCCATCCGACAATGGCTAGAAATATCACGATTATTAATCCGCTTATTGCTTCAGCACGACCATGTCCGATTGGATGTTCTTCATCGGCAGGCTTTTGACCGATATAAAAGCCGACATAAGCAATAATGGAGGTTACAACATCTGATAGGGTGTGTGCCCCTTCGGAAACTAATGCATAACTTCCGCAAAGTGTTCCAACAATGATGTTTAAGGCTGTTAAAAAACAATTTGCAGTTATGGCTATTGTCGCTGCTTTTTTGCCACCTTTTTGGCGAAATTCATCCATTAACAACACGCTCTTCTAATATGTCCATAGCTTTTTTAATATTTTCATATGAATTCGCATAAGACATGCGAACATGCCCTTTCCCGTTTGAACCAAATGCTGCTCCAGGAACGGTGATTACTCCAGCATTTGCGGCTTTAATCACGAAGTCTTCATCTTCAATTTTTGGAAATACGTAAAATGCCCCTTCTGCATTAACGGTTTCGTATCCCATTTCGTTTAATCTTGTGACAATCAAGTCTCTTCTGTTTTTAAATTCATTAACCATTTTTTCTACTTCATTCTGCGGTCCGGTTAATGCTTCATATGCCCCTCTCTGAGAGGTTGTACTTGCGCAGGCTATGTTGTACTGATGTATTTTAAGCAATTCTTCTGTAAGATTTTCATTGGCAGTCAGATAGCCTATTCTAAGTCCGGTCATTGCGTAAGTTTTTGAAAATCCGTTTAAAGTGATCACGTTTTCACTATATTTTGCTGGAGAATAATGTTTTTTGTCATAGATAATCTTTTCATAAATTTCATCAGAAACAATTAAAAAATCATGGTCCATTGATAAATCGGCAATCGCTTTGATATCCTCTTTATCCATTACTGCTCCGGTTGGATTTGATGGTGAATTCAGCATTATTGCTTTAGTATTTTTGCTTATCTTATCTAAAACATCATCTGATTTTAGTTTAAATTCGTTTTCCATTGTGCAATCAACAGGCACTATAGTTCCATCAGCTATATTTATGCATGCTTCATAAGATAGAAAACTCGGATTTGGAAGGATTACCTCATCGCCTTTTTCAATGAATGCCTGGGCACACATAAATAGCGCTTCACTTGCTCCTGCAGTGACTATGATGTTTTCGGGATTTGTATTGATTCCATTTTCATTTTTAAATTTTTTAACTATTTCCTCTCTTAGTTCAATGATTCCTTTATTTGAAGTGTAATGAGTGTCATTTTCATCAAGGGATTTCTTCATTGCATTTTTAATGTTTTTCGGCACATCAAAGTCAGGTTCGCCAATGCCTAAGTTTATTGCATCAGGATTTGTCACTTCAAACATTTTTCTTATTTGTGATAATTCGATTGTTTTGGTTCTACTTGCAGGATTTATCATAATTTACCTCACTTATTATATATTATATATTATTATAGTAAAAATTATTTTTTCTAGTAATTGCCTTTTTCACAGGATCCGCAATTATAGCATGGTGATGTTTCACACCAAGGGGTTTGCTTTAAATTTTTCAATCGTCTATTTTCTATTTTTAGAAATCTTTCATTCACGCCAACATCAATATTGCTCCAAGGCAATTCATCACCAACATTGTAATTCGGGATTAGTTCTTTCCATTCCTTTAATGTAGGTTTTTTTGTCAAGGATTTTTCAATTATTGCACCAACATCACTATTTCCACAAGAGAGTATATATTGGACAAGTCCTTTTTTAGGACTTTCGAACTTTATGTTATATTTCTTCATTTCTCGTTTTATGTAACGAATCTTATTCTTAACATCTTTAAAATTATAAGTTTCCCATTGTAGTGGAGTGTGGGGTTTTGGAATAAGTGGATTTACACTGAATTTCACATTTCTTATGCTGGTGTGCATATTAGCTATTCTTTTCATATACTCCACTAACTTTTCGATATCTTCATCACTTTCACCGGGAATTCCAACTAAAAAATATAATTTGATTTTAAAGTTCAGGTCAACTGCATCTTTTATCACGGTGAAAATTTTTTCATCTGAAATATCTTTGTTTATTGCTTTTCTAAGTTTTTCAATTGATTCTGGTGCAAGTGTGATGGTTTTCAAGCCGCTTCGTTTTAAGGTTTCTAATGTTTCTTTTGTTATCGATTCGATTCTAAGTGAAGGTGTTGAAATCTGAAAGCCTTCCCTTTCAAGGCCTTCCGTTAGATTTGTTAGTTCGCCGTAATCGGAAACGGCGGCACCTATTAATGTGACCTTGTTTAATCCGGTATTTTTTCTGTTTTCAATTGCAACTTCAATCAACTTATCATAATCAGTTTCTCTCATCGGACGATAGAGATAGCTTGCCATGCAGAATCTGCAGCCTCGTGTACACCCCCTTGAAACATTCAACATTATGGAATTGTTAAAAATAGTCTGGTAGTCCTCATCATCACTTTTGCTTAGTATCGGTTCCGTAATATGGTATGCTTCATTCATATCATCCACGAGAGCTATTTTTGCTTTATTGTTAAATTCAGAAATGTAAAGCCCTTCAATATCCAAGTAATTTTTTAAATCACGACCATCTGTCTCAATATATCTGTTTAACAGTTTTTCAATGGTTTTTTCTCCCTCCCCTATGACAAAAATGTCGATATAGTCTGATAGGGGCAGGGGATTTGCCGTTGCACAGGGGCCTCCTGCAATTATTAAAGGATCTTCTTTAGTCCGATTTTCTCTTTTCAGTGGAATTTCAGCATTTTTAAGCATTTCCAATACGTTGAAGTAGTCTTCTTCAAATTGTAATGTGAAACTGATTATATCAAAGTATCTGCTGGGGGTGTTTGATTCAATGGATTTCGTATTCGGGTAAATGATTCTTTCACACCAGATATTTTCCCGTTCATTGATTTGATTATATAGTATATTGAACCCTAATGATGACATTGCTGTTCGATAGATATTTGGATATGCCAATCCAAAGCGAATATCGACCTGTTTGTGGTTTTTCATAAATAAATTTTTTTCATATAACATATAATCAACTAATTTCGTGATTTTCACTATTTTTTATTTTTTTAATTTAAATAGTTTATTCTCTCTATTATTCTTTTCAATTAATTTATTTTTCCTATTCAATACAATAATTGGTTTAATTTTGTTATAAAATATGAAAATTTGATTGTTTTTCTTGTAAAAGCTCATTACATTAAAATTTTATTTTTCATCATTCATTAAAATTTTTAACTTAAATTTAAGTTATTTAATCTTATCTTAGTTTATTTCAATATAACTATTCTTTTATTTTAATTTTATATATAATTTTAAGCTTTTTTTGCTAATTTATTGGATTTTAATGTGTTTTTTAATTTTTAAACTTGTAAAAACATTTATATAATATTAAAATAAATCTTTATCCACTCATTATGAAATACTATATTTTAGTATAATCATATTTTACTATAAAATTTTCGTAATGAGAACCAAGAGGTGGAAAAATTTCGATAAAAAATAAGGCATTAATCATATCTTTTGCACTCATGTTCTTTGTTTTACTGGGAACTGCCTGTGCAGTTGATATTAGTGCTTCAAATACAGAAGATTCAAATTTAACTAGTGATAATGTGAACGCATTATCTCAAGAAAAATTAGAAGTTTCTAGCGACAATTCTATCTCAGAAACTAATATAGTTAATTCTCATGATGATAATTTAAATGATTATCCTGGAGGCTCTGCTTTAGGTAGTGCAGCGTCTTATTATGAGGATAATGGGGATCAAAAATTAGGTCTTGCAAATAGTGATATTGGCGATTGTGTAACTGTTTCAAGTGATAATGCTGTTTTAGGTAGTTATTCCACTAGTTCTTCACTCAAATCATCAGATAAAGTGACAACTACTTTGGATGTGTCTAATACACATTATGATAGTAAAGCAGCCCAATTCAAAGTAACTTTGCAAGATGCAAACGGTAAGGCTTTAACAAAATGCAAATTATCTTTGAATGTGGATGGTAAAACATATTACGGATATACCAATAGCAATGGTGCAGCTTATGTTAAAACCACTGCTTTGTCTGTGGGCACCTATACAGTATCAGTTAACTATGCCGGTAACTCAAACTATTCCGCTTCATCACTTTCAAAGAAAGTTAAAGTGTTATCTTCAGTAAGTGGAAAAAATTTAACAAAATATTATGGTGTTGACGAGTATTATTCTGCGACTTTCTGGAAAGGAACAGCATATTTGGCTAATACTAATGTAACATTTAATATTGATGGTAAAAAGTATGTATTCACCACTGACAAGAATGGTGTTGCAGTGGCTAAAGTGGATTTAAGTCCTGGAAAATATGTTGTTAGTGCGACTAATCCTGCAACAAATGAAAAAATAACAAACAGCATCCTTGTCAAAAAGGATAGTTCAGTGTTAAACGGCACTTCAAGAGTATATATTCTTCCAAATAATTATTACACTTATAGTGTTGTGTTGACTTCCGCACATGGAGTTCCAGTAGCTGACAGTAAAGTATTCTTCACTTATGCAAATACCACAGTATCTGCAAAAACCGATTCGAAAGGGAAAGCTTCAACAGTTATTCCCCTTCTTAAGGAAGGTGCTTACAATATTACCTGCGAATTCAAAGGAAGCGAATATTATTACTCATCATCTTTCTCTGGAAAAATATGTATTAAGAATGCAACCAGCAAATTCACTGCTTCAGATTTAAAAATGAAGTATAATGACGGATCTAAATTCACTGTAAAATTTACAGATACTTCTGGCAAAGCTTTAGCAAACAAACAAATTAAGTTTTATTTGAATAATAAGTATTATACCAATAAAACCAATTCAAAAGGCATTGCTCAATTAGATATTGGTGATTTAAAGCCAGGAACATATCAAATTAAATATATGTACTCCACCAGAGGTTCAGCCGATTACAATTATGGTTATAAAAATATTACCATATTCAGAGCAAGTGTCAAACTCAATGCATGGAATTTAGTAATGAACTATAAGGACGGTTCATTATACAAGGCATACGTAAAAGATAGCTCAGGTAAACTTCTTAAAAATGCTGTAGTTAAGTTTACGCTCAATGGTAAAACTTATAGTCAGAGAACTGACGCGAAAGGGGTTGCCAAGTTAAAAATTACTTTGCCTGTAGGTTATTATTCCATATCAACTTGCGTGTCTGATTCATATTATGTTTCTAACACAGTATCTAAACATATTCTGGTAAACGGAACAAAATTTGTTGCTTCTCCTATGTATGTTGCATCAGGTTCTTCAGTAAGTTATTCAGTTAAACTTGTAGACGGCAAGAACAATTCCGTAAAGAATGCTGTCGTCAAATTCACAATTGGCGGAAAGACTTACACTAAAAAGACTGATTCAAATGGTGTTGCAAAAGTCTATTTGGGCAAACTGTCCAATGGTAATCATACTATAAAATTCAAGCATGATTCAACTTACGGCGCATCAAAAATTAAGGTAATCAATAAAGTTACTTTAAGCCAGATCATTGCGGCATCTAAAAATGTAAAAAGTTACATAGAGAAAAATGAGAAGTTACCATCAACAGTTAAAATTGGAAGCTTGACTTTCACCACTGCTGAGTATTTATATTTAGCTTCTAAAGCTATTGTAAATTTAAATTCAAGTAATAAAGCAGATATTTCAATAAAAGATGTTAAAAACCCATCAAATCCGGGATCTGCATCTAATCAAGGTAATTTATATAGTTATGTTTCAGTTGCAAAAAATTTGATAAAAACTACAGATTCAAAAGGACAAGCGCCTGATTCTGTAAATTCCACTGTCGGCACTATCGGTTATAAGGGTCTTGTTTATGCATTTGCGCGTGTCGTTGCATTTTATGGAGATAAAAATGCAATGCCTGCATATGTGGTAATCAGAACTTTAAGTAGTTCAAGTTCAACTTCAAGTTTAAACACTAAAAACACTATAACCAACTTAACTGCTTACTTGGCCGCTTCTACAAATTGCCAAGTGAATAACACAAAAATCAAACAATTGGTTGATAAGTTGACAGAAGGCCTGACTTCCGATAAAGCTAAAGCAACAGCAATATTTAACTATGTACGTGATACAATATCATATAGTTTTTATTATGATACGAAATATGGTGCTGTCGGTACTCTAAACGCTAAAAAAGGTAATTGTGTAGATCATTCACACTTGCTTGTAGCTATGTATAGAACTGCTGGAATACCTGCCAGATATGTGCATGGTGTTTGTTCATTCTCAAGCGGTACCTATGGTCATGTATGGACACAAGTATTGATTGGAGACACTTGGATAGTTACAGATGCAACTAGTGCTAGAAACTCATTTGGAAATGTTGCGAATTGGAATGCTAATTCATATACCTTAAAAGGTTATTTCCCAAGTATTTCATTCTAATTTCATTTTTTATTTTTTCTTTTTTCTTTTTTTTAAATAGCTAATAATTTATAATAGTTCTAATATAAATTTAATTAGAAATTAATTTAGGACAATATTATGGATTCTAGGAAATATAATAAAGTGGCTGTTGGCGGAACTTTTGATAAATTTCATGACGGTCATAAAAAGTTATTATCCACGGCTTTTGAAATTGCTGAAAATCTGGAAATTGGAGTTACTTCAGATGAATTTGGTGGTTTAAAAGGTGATATTGATTCTTGTGAAATTAGGATGGGCAATCTTAAATCATTTTTTAAGGATAGGTCTAATTTTATTATCGTCCCGTTGGATGACCCTTATGGAACTACAATTTATGATGGTAGTTTTGATGCGATTGTTGTTAGTGAAGAAACAGAACCTACAGCAATCGAAATTAATGAGATTAGAATTTCCAAAGGCATGAATCCTCTTGATATTGTTGTAGTTAGTTTTGTTTTAGCATATGATGGCATTCCTATTTCATCCACTAGAATTAGGCGTGGCGAAATTAATAAAAATGGGGAAATTGTATATTAGTTAAAAAATAATCGATATGTTTATATGTACATTTCGATAAATACATTAACATAACATATTTGTTATTTTTTTAATTAGATTATATGTTTTTTGAGGTGGTTATATGGCAGTAAATATTGACTCAGAAAAGTGTGGACACATCGAAAATTGTCCTGTACAAGGTTTATGTGTAAAAATTTGCGAACAAGGAGCACTCGTCGAGGAAGACGGTGATGTAAAAATTGTCCCTGAAAAATGTGATGACTGCGATCTTTGTATCCAAAATTGTCCTAATCAAGCTATTTCCAAAGCATGAGGGATTTACATGTTTAATGTTGAAAGGAGCGGAAATGAAGCCCGTAAGTTGGTCTATAAAGATGATAAATGTGTAGGATGTGGTATTTGTACTGATGTTTGTCCTACTTCTTCTTTAAGGCTAGGTCCAATCGTACCAATAGCACGTGGTTTGATTGAACTGGATTTGATTTCATGTAATGCAGATTCATGCGTTCTATGCGGATTATGTTCTGTAGCTTGTCCATTTGATGCATTATCATTGTCTATTGATGGTGAAGACATCAAAGAAATGGGCAACTATCCTAGTTGGGAAACAGAATGTGTTGTCGATGAAGAAGAATGTATATACTGTGGCAGATGTTATAAAGTTTGCCCTCGTGATGCAATTATATTTGAAAGGACTCTTCCTGAAAGAAAAGATCTGGTGAGAGGGGAAATTTCAATTGATAAGGATGAATGTATCTACTGTTCATTCTGTGCAGACTTATGTCCTGCTGAAGCTATTACAGTAACTAATGTTCCTACTTCTAGCGTTGATGTAATCAATAATTCTATTGAAGTCGACCTTGACAAATGTGTATTTTGTGGCGTATGTAAAAGAGTTTGCCCTCAAGATGCAATTAAGGAAATTTGTTCAACTTGTATGTTGCAAGATGAAATTAAAGTTCCAGAAATTGTCGGTGATACATTTATTTCAAAAGGATCTTGTGTAAATTGTAGCTGGTGTTCTGAAATTTGCCCTGTTGATGCAATTACTATTACAAAACCGTTTGACGGTACTTTGGAAGTTGTTGAAAACGAGGCAGATGAAAAGGTCTGTAAAGGCGATGCATGCCACGCATGTCAAGATGTATGTCCATGTAATGCAGTTGAGATTGTTGATGGAAAAGCAGTTACTAATTTAGATTTCTGTAACTTATGTGGTGCTTGCATAACAGCTTGTCCACAAAATATTAGAGTATTAAACAGAACTGCTATGAAATTAGATAATATTAACTCTGAATCATGGGATGAAATTTTAAACTCACTTTTAGGTGGAAAATAGAGAATTAATCTCTATTTTCAAATTTTATTTATTAAGTTATCTCGTTCTTTTTTTAGCAAGCTATTTATATTTTCCTGTGTGTTTTGTGTAATGTTGGACATGTAGCTTCCGACAAAAAGCACTATTACTAATAGCCCTCCGACTATTAAGATTAATTCAGCACTTCCCTGTCCTTTATTGTCTAGTTTTAAGTTATACATGGGTCCTGTTGTCAAGAATTGTGTTCCTAACATCTATAATGTCGTCTTTTGCTTTTAAACTTGTGTCACTTGTTTCCATATATGTTCTATATATTGTTAGTGCAAGTAATGCAATAACGATTACTCCTCCAAAAAGGAGAATGTATTCTGCTGCCCCTTGCCCCGAATTTTCATTGATTAATGCTTTCATTTTTTTCATAGTTTTCACCAGTTTAATATTGAATTTTTTTCTATATTAATATTACTATTTTATAAAAAAGTATTACTCATTATTTTTTTTCTCGTTTTTTTAGTGCTTTTTTCCATTAAATTTATTAATGGTGTTGTAGATATTCTATATTAGTTAAAATATAGAGTGATTAATAAATAGTAAGGGTGAAATCATGGGGAATACAATAAAATTAGTTTCCGGTTTTATTTTATTTGTAATTGGTATTCTCATAACATATGAGACAAGTGTATATAATTTATTGGATATTTTATTGATAGTAGGAATTATCATTTCTATTGTTGGAATAATATTGATTATTGGTTATTTCGTTGAATATAATTCTGATAGGACTACAAATAAGATTAAAGAATTTTTAAGTTCAAATGAAGTTAATAATCGTTCATTTGATAAGAAATCAAGTAATAATAACGGTCCTTTAAGGGTTAGGCCTGATTTTAATGACTATGGTGATGAGGATTATCAAGATTTGGTATTGGATGATTATGAAGAGTATGATTCAAGTCCATTTTTAGATGGAGGATATGAAGAAAATCCAAAAGCGGTTTTAAATGTAGTTCCTCAAGAAGAGACTGATTTTGATTTTAATAAACAACTAAATTTCACTCCTCATTATGAAAAACCATTAAAAGTCACTAGAGCTCCTAAAAGACGTGAAGCTGATTATTTTGAAGAAGAAATCCCTGAATTTGTAATGGAAAATGATAAATCTGATGAAATTATTCGCATGTTATCAGAGGAACAACCAATAGAGGAAATCATTCCTCCTGTTGACACTCAAACTCAAGTCGCTCCGGAAGTTGCAGAAGCTAGAGATATTAAAATTGACATTAACAATCCTGAAAGTTTGCCTGTTCCAAAATTACTTAAAAGTTATGTAATTTCTGATAATGGCCTTGTAACTTCTCAGGAAGCTTTTGATCAACTGGCAATTAATGTCAATAAGGAGATAATGTTGGAAATCCCTTCATTGAATGATTTGTCAGACAGGTTTTTGTCACATGTTCCAACCATTTATTCCAGAGTAATCATTGATGAGTTTGATGTATCCGACATGTCTTACATGTTTTTAATTTCATCTTTAATTAAACAAGGGGTTCACATTAGGACAGTTCCTAAAGTTCATACAGTTAACTTGATTACTGATGATTCCCATGCGATGATTATTTCTGAAGGTCAAAATGATTTTGAATATGGAGCAATTTATGAAGATAGGAACTCCATTTCAAATATTAGGGCTGACTTTGAAAAAACTTGGGATATTGCATCAAATTTGGATGAAAATGCCATTATTTCTGCGATGGGAGGGACTGCATAATGGAAATTAGATGGTTAGGTCATTCTGCATTTGAAATCATTAGCGATGATGATGTAAAAATTTTAATTGATCCCTTTATTAGCAATAACCCTTCATGCCAAGTTCCGGTTGAGGAATTAAACCCTGATATAATTTTGCTCACTCATGGTCACTCTGATCATTTTGGAGATGCATTGGAAATCTCCAACAGCACCAATGCCCCAATAGCTTGCATACATGAAATTTCACTCTTTTTAGCTAAACAGGGAATAAGAAATATTAGTGTTAATATAGGTGGATCATTTATATTTAGAAATATCAAATTTACCATGCTCGATGCTAAACATTCCTCAGACATTGACATTGTTGAGGAAACCGTTCCCGGCGGTAGTGCAGCCAGTTTTTTAATAACATTCGAAGATGGAACTAAGGTTTTCCATGCTGGCGACACTGGTTTATTCGGTGATATGAAAGAGATTATAGGTGAAATATACAAGCCGGATATTGTATTAATTCCAATAGGTGATAAATTTACGATGGGTCCATTCGAGGCAGCCCTTGCTTCAATGTGGTTAAATCCAAAAGTGGTAATACCTATGCATTATAATACTTTCCCGCCTATAGAGCAGGATCCGGCAATCTTTGCTAATTTTGTAAATCAGTTTAACCCAAACATTGATGTAGTGGTTATGAATCCTGATGAATATTTTGAGTATAATCCTGAAGAATAATCGGGATTAACTTTCATATTTTTTTTCATATTTTTTTCTTTGATGATATTCCTCGTCAATGTCACATTTTCCTGAAGGCAGCACCCTTATGATATCATCAAGGGTAAGCAAATCATCTTCATTTATCTTATGAATTATTTTTTTGGCAATTGCTTCTTTTTTAGTAAATCCCGGTTTTAAAACAACAAAATTTTCACAATGCGCTTCCAGGGCATCGATTGGACCGACCATTATTCTTTTTCCTTCATAATCGACGATTCCAATAGCTATCTTTACTCTTGCACCTCGTATATAATTGCGGTGGCCTCTTATTACAAATGACCCTTTAGCTAAAAATTCCCCCGCTTCAGGTGTTTTTGAAACTTGGTCTGGATGGACCCAAAACACGTCTTGGGATGTGAAACCTTTCGACCAAGCAGATGAAAATGATGCTGCAAACTCCCCAGATTCTTTAAGGATATTGTCATTTAATTCAGCACCATTTAATTTTATTGCTAGTGATGATGCACCATGTATATCTGCATGCAAATAAATGTCATTTGGCTCTAAATATTTCTTCACGATATTCTCATTTGTATTCGCATCACGGCCGCCGACAACCAGAATCCCCTCAGAGCTTAAGAACCATCTCAGTTTCTCATACCATTTGAGGTTTTTCTTGACTCTTTTTTTAGGTGTGGATATGTGTTCCATGGCTACGTCTTTTTTAGCTTTAACTTTTTCAAGTTGTTTTTTAGTATTTTCTATAGCTATGAGGGCACCTTTAGTTTTACGTTTTGCCTTTTTAGCTTTTTCATAATAAATCTCTGCATTTTCAGGAATTGTTAGCTTTGGATCGATATTTATTTTAGTGTTGTCAATATCCAAGGTTAAAACGCCTAGCTTGTCGATAGATTCATATATTTGAGCTTCATCCATCCCATCTTTTTTTGCTTTTTTCAGTGTTTTTCCAATTTCTTTAAAGGAGTAGTCTTTATCCCTTGCTGAGTTTACAACATTTACAATATTTTCAATGCTTGTGTAATTAGAGTAGATTACCTCTCCCTTATGTTGGCTTTCTTCGATAGTTGTATTAAAATTATCAAGTGTTTCTTGCTGTAAACGTAATCTTTTTTCATATTTGTTTACTTTCTTATTCCAGGCAGCCTCTTTCACATCTTTTATTGCGGAATTTATTTTTTTGGAGTAGAATTCATCGCATGCTTCGTTGAAATTGCTGTAGTATGTTTTTTTGAAATCATCATATTTGACTAAATCAAGCGGGACGACGTCCTCGCTGGTTTCGCTTTTCACAATTTGCGGTTTGGTTGATTCATTTTTCAAATTATCAAATAAATTTTTAAAGCTCTCAAACAATACGTTTAACTGTTCTTCGCTAAGTTCACTATTGGATGTGTTTTTGTCAAGTTCAATGGTTTCATTTGTCCTTTGTATGACTTCCTCTGCATAGAGGCTGCCAAGACCATTTCTTGCAAGTGTTCTTACAACATCACTGTTCTTTTTAAATATTTCTTTAAATTCCTCTTCTGTTGCTGTGATTGGATTAATTCCCCTTTCTTCAGGGAATTTATATTCTCTTTTTGAGCTTATGTCTCTATCGCTCATCAGTTTTCTTTTAAGAGGTAAAATGATATTGTTTTCATCATCTAAAAGAATGATGTTTCCTTTATCGAATAATTCCACGATGATTGTATAATATTTATCTTTTTTCACTTTTATTTCGACCACACGGTCAAAGTTGTGTTGTTTAATGCTTTCAACATGTGCGCCTTTAATTCTTTTTCTCAAAAGCATAGGAAAGGTCGGTGGTGTGGTTGGATTTTCAAGAGGATATTGGCTTGTGTGTATTCTAGAGCCACATTGCATCACTAAATCAACCCTGCCGGTTCCAGGAACATGAAATCTTATTATCACTATATCTGAGGTTGGCTGGAATGATTTGTCTACTCTTGCACCACTTAATAATTTATTCAATTCATCACTTATTGTATATATATCCACATTTGACATGGATTTCATAAAACCACCTTGTTTAATCAATACCTTAATATATTATAATCACTAAAATTATATTAATATATTTAATTATGGAGGATATCAATGGACACAACTATTAAAGTTACAAGTATTCATATTATTTTTGCACTTATTGCAGCTTTAATTTCAACCGCTTTGACTGTAGGTTGGGTCGGATTTAAAAATGATCTTTTTGCAGGTTTCGTTGCATTAATCATCTTATATTTCGTAGGCCAATTCTGTCAAAAGAAGTTTGAAGATGAGATTTCCGGATTTTCCCAATGGTTATGGGATGGAATCGCACCGTTTTTCTTCACTTGGGTTATTTCATACACTTTATTTGTAATGTATTTATAATCCACCAAAGAAAATCCATATAAATACTATTAATAATGCTGTAATCAGTAAGACTGGAGCTATGATTTTGCTGACGGCTACAACAGAACTAATTGTTGATATTAATTCTGTTGAATTTTTTGGTCCGAAAGTTTTCAAATTCTTGATTTTTTCAGTTCCAGTTCCAACTTCTACTTTTTCTAAATCTTTTATCGCTTCAACAATACTTGTTTTCACATATTCAATTATTTCGGGTCTTTTTGCAATTCCAATTGGATTATATCCTCTGGAAAGCGTATTTACTGTATGAGTATCTGTTGTCATTACTTCAATTTCATCTATTTCTAAATCTTTCACAGCATCTATGATTTCCTGCCTGAATCCAATTTCCATGTTGTTTGAATCAAATAAAACGTATGCAGTCCTTTGACCATCGACTTCAATTACCATTGTCTTAATTCCACTTTCACCTATTCCCTCCTGCTTGTCCATGGTCTCCATGGAATTTTCGTAGCAACCTATTTTGATTGATTCCTTATCCTGGTTGGCATCAATTTTTTCAATGACTTCAATTAGATGGAACACTTCTGAATTTCCAGGAAGGACTTCGCCACTTTCGGGTTCGAATGAATTATGGCAATCGACAATGATTGAATCTTCAACGTTACATTTGCTTCTACTTTGGGCCATCATTGTAAGCCCAACACCAAATTCAATATCGTCAACCGCTTCCGGAGCAAAAGTTGATAAGATTACCATTCCTTCATTGAAGAATTGAACTCCAATATTGGCCTTTTCAGCATTGTACCTTACAAATTTGCTTGCATTTGGTGAATATTCGACCTTTTTTAAACCTTCTTTTACAGTGTTTTCGATTTTATCGATTTCAGAAACTGCAATTGGATTAAAATCATGTGTTGAAGGGCCATGTGCAACCATTGTGAAATGGTCGAACTTGTTTGCAAGGAGTGTTGGCATATTGGACCCTCCCAAATCACCCAATGGTCCTGGATGAACTGATGGGGAGATGAATAATGCTTTTATTCCATTTTCATTTTTAAAACTAACGAAAGTAACTACGGTATCAATAGCTTCGCCCATTGTTTCAAATAGGCCTTCAAGGGAATTTGATCCTTCGTTCATATGGGCAATGAATAAACTTAATAAATCCAAAACTCCAATGCCCAAATTCTTTTGAAATGGTGATGCAATAATTGTGATGAATGCATAAATGGCTAAAACAAAGATTATTGCTGCAACAATTGCTTTAATAGTGATTTGTAAAATAACTGGGCCTATGAAGCTAGTGTCAATAAACAAGAATGTGATTAAAGTATACATTGTAAGTATAAGTATAGGTTGAATCAAGCCGGTTATTGCGGCTACTGTAAAGCGAACTTTGGATGTTGCCCAGAATACTAATGTATTGAATCCATATATTAAAACACAACCGAATAGCATGGAATTTAAAAATATGTCTGTGTTAATTAACCATGATACAATGCATCCTAAAATTATGACTATGCCTAAAAAGGTCATGGAAAGACATGATAAGAACATTGAATGTTTGATTTTCAGGTTTATTCCATGAAGCATGCTGATAATTTGTTGATTAAGAAAACCACTCATCATGGAGGTGATTCCGAAAACTAATATTCCATATAATCCTCCGTAAATTAATTCTTCTACAATCCATTGGTTGGGTGTCAAATCAATTAAAAAAATGGTGCTTCCCAATAAAAAGCTTAGAATTATAATTCCCATTGCAGAATATCTGGTTTTTGGCAAAGTTGTAATAAACTTTGATAGTCCTGCAACACTACTCATGCTTGACATATGATTTTATCCTACTATTTTTTATTAAATACTCATATATAAATTGGTCATAACAAATATATTAAATTTATCAAATAATGTATTTCACTTATCAACTTGGCGCATGTGATTAATAATTAATTAATTTCTATCCTACGATATCATCTGAAAAATAATGTTTTAAACAAAACCATAAAGAAAAAATATATAATATCTAATTTTTAAAATTAATATTACGAAATGAATATAATTTATTTTTGATTAAAAATTTATAAAATGGGGGGCTAAAATATTAGCAAAAATAAGAATATAATAAACATTTTAAGTTTATTTCTACTAATAGCGATAATATTTTGTTTTATAAGTTCTTCAAGTGCAGTAGAACTCTCTGAGAGTGATATGGGTCAAAATATTGGGGATAATATAACTGATAATATCGAATATGGTAATCAAAATGCATATGCTGAAAATTCAAACGATGATTCGACTGATTATTTAGGAATGATTGAAGAAACTGAAGTGGAAGAAAATTCAGGTATGATTTATGTTTCTACAGATGGTAATGATTCAATTGCGGATGGAAGCAAAAATAATCCATATAAAACAATTAATAAAGGAATAAATAACAGTGATGAAGGATCAACTATCTATTTGTCAGAGGGAACATTCGATGAATTTAACCTCACTGTTGATAAAGATTTGACTATTGTAGGGGTAAAGGACAAGACTGTTGTAGATGGAAAAAAGATATCCAGAATATTTCAAATGGGTTCCGGCGTAAAATTAACATTAATTGGACTGACTTTAATTAATGGGTATGATGGAGGAAAAAACGGCATCGGAGGAACCATTTATAATAATGGAGGGGAACTTACTTTAATAGATTGTACAATAAAGGACTCTAATGCTGGCCTTAATGGGGGTGCAATATACAATGATAAAGGAGCATTAACCATAATAAACTCAAATATCATTAATAACTCCGCATCTAAATATGGAGGGGCCATATATTCCTTAGGCATTACAAAAATCGAAAACTCATTCTTTACAGAAAATCACGTTCTATATATGGAAGGAGTTGGGGGAGCTATTGCATGTGGAGGGACTGCATCTTTTAACAATAATTTGTTCTTAAAGAATTATGCGATATACTCTGCGGGAGCAATACTTAATTTAGCAAATGCGACAATTAATAATTGTAGTTTTATCAATCAATATACTAATTATACTGCAGGAGCAATCAGCAATCATAATCACTTAATAATCAATAACAGTCAATTTATTGGTGGATATGCAAGATATTATGCGGCTGCAATTCTCGCACCTCCAAGTGGGCAGCATGTTGTGACTGAAGTATACAATACCATTATTGAAGGAAACTATGTGACAAATCATGCAGCAGTATCCAACAACTTCAAAGACACTGAACTTAAAATGGAAAACTGCGCTATTGTTGATAATTACATCCTTCTTAAGAGTGGCCCTGCATATGGAGATATTGCATTGGATGACAATGCTTCCGTATTATATTGCTGGTGGGGCAAAAATGAGGTGGGCAATTATTATTCCCCACATAGCGGTGATATTGAACCATGGAAAATAAATGCATCAAGATGGCTAATAATGACTTTCACATCAGATAATGGAATAGTGTATCAACACGAAAACAACATATTAACTGTCAGCTTGCATCAATACTTTGATAATGAAACAAAAGAGATATATGATTATGATACGTATATTAACTTGCCTTTGACTGTTAAATTTTATACAGGCACTGGAAAAACAATAAAGAATGTCGTACTCAATAATGGAACTGCTACAATTAGTTATTCTCCAGAGCCAAATGTAAGGGCCGTTTACGCTCAATTAAACAATCAAATTTTGGAAATTCCAGTAAAATCTAAAAATGACTCTAAAATCACAGTTAATGATTTCACAGGTTACTATAAATCAAACGAAAAGTTAGAAGTGAAATTGACAGATGCTGATGATAATGGCCTTTTCAACAAAACCGTTAATTTAACAATATCCGGAAAAACTTATAGTGCAAGGACAAATCAATCCGGAATAGCGAATTTTGCAATTGATTCATATCCTGGAACCTATAATGCTGAAATAAGTTTCATTGATGAGGATTACAAAAATCAAATTAAAGATATTAATGTAAACATTCTAAAAAACAATACATCTATATTTGCAAAAGATCTTGTAAAATTCTATAATGACGGCAAGAAATTAACTGTAAAATTGATAGACAATAATAAAAAACCATTAGCCTCTAAAAAGGTTAAACTCACTATCACAGGCAAAAACTACTATTGTACAACTAATAGTAACGGAATAGCTACTTTTGCTATAAACAATAAAGTGGGCAATTACAATGTAAGAATCTCGTTCGATGGAGATAAGGTATATCAAAAATCTCAGGTGAGTGCTAAAGTTACAGTTAAATTCAAAACAGTTTCCAAAGGCAGTAAGGATAAGGCTATGGTTAAAAAAATACAAGTAGCTCTAAAAAAGAATGGCTATTCCCGCATCTATAAAGGTAGCTACTTAAAGATTGATGGTGTCTATGAAAAATTAACAGAAAAGGCAGTAAAGCAATTCCAAAAAGATAAGGGATTGAAAGTAACTGGAAAAGTAGATGAAAGCACAGCTAAAAAACTAAAAATAATATAGGGAATCTTTTTAAATTCTCTATAATATTTTATTTTTTTTTTTAAATCTAATTTTTGCTATCAAATTGGCCGCATACGAATTTTGAAAAATAATAGATTGTTGGGATGTTCTCAGATTATTGAGCAATTTTTTCCCAATATATTTTTAGCCATTAACTTTATTTAATCAAAAAATTTTATATATTGTTAGATATTATTTTTTTTAATCATGATAAATTAAGGTGGGGAAATGGAAAGAAAATTGAATGTTCCGATTAAAGACGAAAATTTATGTGAGCTAAATGCTGGTGATGTGGTTTATTTAACTGGAAACATCATCACTGCTAGAGATCAGGCTCATAAACGATTGCTTGAAGAGGGTGCTCCTTTAGATATTGATGGGGCTGTTTTATTCCATGCCGGACCAATTATCTCTAAAAATGATGAGGAATATGAAATGGTGGCTGTAGGTCCTACAACATCCATGAGAATGAATCCTTATCAAAGTGATGTTTTGGATATGGGTCCTAAAATCGTCATTGGAAAAGGTGGAATGGACGATAGTGTTCGCGAAGCATTGGTTCGAAACGAGGCAATTTATGTAGTGGCTACTGGAGGATGCGCCGCATTATATGTCGATGCCGTTGAAAAAATTGAAAGTGTTGCCTGGTTAGACTTGGGAATGCCTGAAGCGATGTGGAATTTAAAAGTAAAAGATTTCGGCCCTCTCATTGTTGCAATGGACAGTCATGGAAATAGTTTATATGACTGATTTTAAAATTAAAACCTAATGCTTATATATAATTTCATTTATAGTATATTTTAATTTATACATAAATTGTAAAAATATTTTTTTGGAAGTGTAATTATGGCTGATATTAATGAGTTAGCAGAAAAAAAATTGAAATCAAGAATCAGAAAAATTAAAAAATGCAATAAAGACGAAACTGAAAAACAGAAATTTTTTGACCAATTAGGAACTTCATTCGAAATATTTTTCCCAAATAAAAAACCTGAAGAGCTCAGTGACAGCTTAATCATTTGGACAACTCCTGAAGGAAAAGTAATTGATGCTGAATATTCTTATGAGATTCCTGAAAATGAAGAATATACTTCTATTCCTGTTTCTGAAAAAGATTTAAAAGCGATTTTAATATCTTTAGAAGATTTCAAATTCGAATTTTCTGAATAATGATTATATGATTATTAATAATTCCTTAGATGAAGTTAAAAAAAGAGAGAATGCTCTTTCAATTATTAAAGAGATAGTTGAAGATAGTGGTAGAAATTCCCTTTTTGACTTAACTGGATTGTCAGGAGGTTTTATTGCATCGCCTTCTGAAATTAGCCTTTTAGAAACATATGTTGGTCCAGCTATTTTTGAAGAAGAATTGCAGGAGGTTGGTAGGCAGCATATGGGTGGGGAGAAAATTCTACCTTTAAACAGAACTTCTTCCGGAATATTAGCTACAATTTTAGCTCTCGTTAGTAAAGATTCAAATGTTGTACATTATCTTGCACAATTGCCTGCACATCCATCAATTCCAAGAAGTTGCAAGTTAGTTGGCGCTAATTATTCTGAAACTGATGTTTTTAAAGAGTTTTCAATACCTGAAAACACTTCATTGGTTATAGTGACAGGTTCTACAATGGATCATAAAGTAATTGATGAGGATGAATTTAGGCAGGTTATTGACATGGCTCATGAAAAGGGCATACCTGTCATGGTTGATGACGCATCAGGAGCAAGACTTAGAACAGTTGTTTTCAATCAACCAAAAGCATGTGATTTGGGTGTGGATATTGCCATTACAAGCACTGATAAATTAATGCCGGGTCCAAGAGGCGGTTTGATGGCAGGGAGTGAAGATTTAATTGATAAAATAAAAATAAAAGTTAATCAATTTGGTCTTGAGGCCCAGCCCCCATTAGTTCTTGCAATGCTAAACGGTATTAAAAGTTTCAATGAGGAAAATTTAATCAACAGCTTTTCAAGAAAAGAGGATCTAATTGAACTGTTAAATTCAAAATTTGATAATTTCAAAACCACCCCTACAGGAGTCATGATTACTCCCGAAGGCTTGGCAAATGAAATAAATCTAAATCATAACCTGTCCGAAAATGATTTGGCTTTTGTATTCTCATTTATTTTATTAAAAGAGTATGGAATTATTACGATTCCTGCAGTTTCAATGCCTGGTGCATCAGCAACAATAAGATTTGACCTATCCACCAATGATGCATTTAATATGGATTTAAATGATTTATGTAAAAAAATAGAATCTTCATTTAATAAGCTACAAGAAGTAGTTATTAATGAAGATAAATGTAGGGAGATTGTATTTAGTTTTTGATAATACATTCTCCGGAAATAACTTTTTCTAGGCTTCCATCAATTTTTTCTACAATTAAAGCCCCTTCTTTACCGATGCCTACAACATAAGCATCGTAATATGTGTTGAAAGGTTCTCTAACTTCTACAATTTTTCCAATGGTATATGAACGTTTTCTCCATTCTTTTAGGATTAGCTCATAATCTTTTTCATAGAAAATCTTAGCAATCTTTTCGAACTCTTCCAGGAATATTTTAATTAAGAGATTTTCATTGCCCTCCCTTCCGAGTTCTTTTTTAAGTGTTGTTGTTCCATCCTGTAATTCTTTAGGGAAATCATTCACTTCCAGATTAGCATCAATTCCCACACCTACGATGACATTTTCGATGGTATTGAATTTCGCGACAGCTTCTGTTAGAATTCCGCAAACTTTTTTGCCGTTTATCATTATGTCGTTAGGCCATTTGATTTCAGGGTTATCAACACCGATTCTTTCCAGTGTTTTTGCAACTGCCACTCCTGTAGATAGTGTAATTAATGGCAATCTGGAATGGTCTACATTAGGATTCAATATGATGGATAGCCATACTCCACCTAATGGTGATTCCCATGATTTTCCAGACCTGCCTTTTGCTTTTGTTTGCTTTTCAGAGATAATGACAGTTCCATTTTCAACGCCATGCCTTGATAAGAATTTGGCTACGGTGTTAGTTGAACTAACCTCCTTGTAGATATATAACTCCTTACCAATATAAGATGTGTCCAAGCCTTCTGTAATTTCAGATTGTTTTATATACTCAGTATCTTCTTTTCCAAGTTCCTTTACAACATTAGAAAAGTCGTTTACATCAAAATTTTTTATTTCATTTATTGTTTCATCTGAAATTTTATTTTCTTTTTTTAATAATTTAACAATTTCATCTTGCATTGATTAATCTCCAAAAAGTTATTTTTGCATCTGTTGACTTTTAATAGCATTCTGATATGATCCAACAGCTGCGGAAATTGCGGCTATTTTCTTTCCTGGCATGAATGTTGATTTTAGTTTATTTACGTATTCCGCATCTTCTTCAATAACATTTGCCATTTCAGCATCGATACCTTTTTTGTGTTGGTCAATAAAATGAGTATTCAAATCTCCAGAAATGAAATTCGGATTTCTGAGGATTGCTTTGTGGAATGGAATAGTTGTTTTCACGCCTAAGATGATATATTCCCTTAATGCCCTTTTCATTCTATTTATTGCATCATTTCTATTTCTGCCGTAAGTAATCAGTTTTGATATCATTGAGTCATAGAAGGTTGGAATTGTATAGTTCATATAGACTCCACTGTCTAAACGTATACCTGGACCTCCAGGTGACCTATATCCAGTAATTTTTCCAGGATTCGGTGCAAAATCATTCAATGGGTCTTCAGCATTAATACGGCATTCGATTGCATGGCCTGAAACTTGGATATCATTTTGTTGATAGCTCAATTCGTCACCTGCAGCTATCTTAATCTGCTCTTTAATCAAATCAGTATTGGTTATGAGTTCTGTAATTGGGTGTTCAACTTGGATACGAGTATTCATTTCAAGGAAATAGTAATTACCATCGTCGTATAGGAACTCTACAGTACCTGCACTTGTATATCCGATGTATTCTGCGGCTTTAACTGCACTGCCACCCATTTCCGCTCTTAGTTCCTCAGTCATGATTGGAGAAGGAGCCTCTTCAAGAAGTTTTTGATGTCTCCTTTGAATGGAACATTCCCTATCTGCAACATGGACTACATTTCCATGTTCATCTGCTAAGAGCTGGAATTCAATGTGACGTGGTTTTTCAAGATACTTTTCAATGAAAACGGTTGAATCCCCGAAGTTGGTTGATGCAACGGATTGTGTAGATTCAATGGCGCGCACGAGCTCATCCTCTTCATAAACTGCACGCATACCTATTCCTCCACCACCTGCTGAAGCTTTTACAATCACAGGATATCCGATTTGGTTTGCAATTTCCTTAGCTTCTTCGATATCAGTCACTCCTTCAGGTGTACCTTCGATTACTGGAACTCCTGCTTTTTTCATGAGAGCTTTTGAAGTGATTTTATCTCCCATTTGGTTAATTACTTTTCCAGAAGGTCCAATAAGTTTTATTCCATTTTTTTCACATTCTTCTCCAAATTTTGAATTTTCAGCTAAAAATCCATAACCTGGATGTATAGCATCTGCTCCTGATTCGAGTGCAATTCCTATTATCTTCTCTATATTCAAATAAGATTTTGCCGGAGATGGATTTCCTAAAGGATAACTCTCATCAGCATATTTTGTATATAGGGAAGTTTTATCTGCATCGGAATAAATCGCCACACTTTCAATATCAAGTTCACGACATGCTCGCATGACTCTTATTGCGATTTCTCCTCTATTTGCAATCAATACTTTTTCAAACATGTGAAACCTCAAAGTAAATTTTTTTATAATATATAATATTATATTTATTTAGATAATTATTAAATATGTTGATTTTATGAAAAAAATTACAAGGAAAAAACATTTGGAAATGAGACTTCAATCTGTTCCGCCCCACCCTAAGCCGAAAGTGGGTCTTGAACAGTATGCCACACCTTCAAATATTGCATCCGATTTGATTTGGAATGCCTCATCATTAGGAGACATTGAAAATAAGAATATTTTGGATTTGGGTTGCGGTAGCGGGATTTTTACAATCGGTTGTGGATTGATGGGCGCTAATTTATCCTGCGGGGTGGATGTCGATGGGGATTCTATTGATTTGGCTAAAAAAACATCAGATGAATTTAAACTTCCCAATGTAAAATTCTGTTTAAATGACATAAATCAATTTGATAACTCTTTTGATGTGGATACAGTTATTCAAAATCCCCCTTTTGGATCTCAAAAAAATGCAAGGCATGGTGAAGACTTGAATTTTGTTACAAAAGCGATTGGAATGGACCCTAAGGTCTTGTATTCATTTCATATGGCATCAACAGAGGACTTCTTAATTAATTTTTACAAGGACAATGGTTTGGATATTACCCATATTTTCAGATACAATTTTCCAATTCCAAAAATATATGAGTTTCACTCTAAAGAAATTCAAAATGTTGATGTTATTGTGTTTAGGGCATTATTAGATTTTTAAATTTTGAATAAATCTTATTTTTTTATTTTTTTATATTATAAAACAATACCTTTATATAGTGGTTATTACAGATTTTATATTAATATATTCTCTGAGTATAAAAAAGTTGGTAGCATAAAAAGAGCTACGGATATTATAACTGATATAATATTTTGTAAATGTGTAAGTCTATTTAGTGATAGCTATATAAATGTAGGGTAATCTTTATATACTTTAGTTTACATAATGTAAGGTAATGTATAAAGATGAGCTATCTATATTTATTCCGAATTCGTTTCTTTCTGAGTCTAAAGACCTTAAAATTCGTACTTATAAAGTTGGGATTTTAGGAAGAGCTTTAGCTATTTTTCAAGCAGATAACGTGATTATTTATAATGATAATCATGACAAAAATGAAGATGGAGAACTTGATGGAGATTTTATTGCTGAAGTTTTGGAATATATGAACACTCCTCAATATTTGAGGAAGAAAGCATTTCCTATAATGCCGGAATTAAAGCACGTTGGAATTCTTCCACCACTTAGGACTCCTCATCATCCTGTCAATGATCAACCTGACGTCGGTGATTATAGGCAAGGATTCACTGTTAAAAGAAATAAGAAAGGGACTTATGTTGATATAGGTATGGATAAACTTGCATTCTGTAAAGAGCAACTTACTGTTAAAAGAATTTTTGACTTTAAGATAACTAAGATTGCTAAGAAAGAAGTAATAGTCACACCTGATAAACCAGATGACGTTTACTGGGGATATAATGTAATGTCCTCTAATAAGAGTCTTAAAAATAGCTTAAAATTAATTAAACCTGATCTTGTTGTTGAAACTACAAGATATGGAGATTATATTGATTCTATTTTTGATGAATTAAAACATAAAGTAGATGAATGTAAAAGTATTGCTATTTTATTTGGTGGCCCTTATTCTTCAATCGAAGAAGATGTTTCTAATGCGAATTGGGATTTATTTAAAGTAAATACAATTCCAAATCAAGGAACTGAAACTGTTAGGACTGAAGAGGCAGTTGTCGCTACACTTTCTTTATTTAACTTTATGAGATTTTAATTCTCTTTGATTTATTAGTCTTATCACGCTAATAGATAACTTGCTCAACTTTTTATACATTAATGTTTTTAGGACTCACCTAAAAATAAACTTAGCGCAGAATGATTTATACATTGGATATATTCTTTATTGTGCTTCAATTGACAAAAACTCAATAGGATATATTGAAATTTAATATTTATCTAGTTGTAATTGTTTTTACAGCTATTTATTATTTCGATGAGATTATGCTTTGTATAATTCTTATCAACTTGTATGATAGCTATTTGTTTAGCTATTAGATTAAAAAAATTGAATATAACTAAAAAATAAGGAAAAAAATATTAATAAGGAGGTTAAATTAAATGGTAAGACATCACCAGCCAAGAAAAGGGTCTGTTGCTTTTAGTCCAAGGAAAAGAGCAGCTAAAGAAACCCCTAGAGTAAAATCTTGGCCTCAAATTGATGAACCAAAATTACTCGGCCTCGCAGGTTACAAAGTCGGTATGACTCATGCTTTAGTCACCGATAATGATAAAAACTCTCCAACTAATGGTATGGATGTTTTCACTCCAGTTACCGTATTGGAAGTGCCTCCGGTCGTAGTGATGGGAATTAGAGCTTATGAAAAAACTTCTCGTGGTTTGAAAGTAATCACCGAAGTACTTGCAGACAATTTAGATCAAGAACTCTCAAGGAAGATTTCCCTTCCTAAAGAATACAATAAATCTGAAGCTATTGCAAGAATACAAGGTGCATTAGAAAACACAGAAGAAATTAGGGTTTTAGTACACACCAATCCAAAAGTAACTAGCGTACCTAAGAAAAAACCTGACATATTTGAATGTGGAATTGGAGGAGCAAATCCTGAAGAGAAATTGAATACCGCATTAGAATTATTAGGTAATGAAGTAAAAGCTAGTGAAATCTTCAATGAAGGAGAATTTGTTGATGCTATTGCAACTACAAAAGGAAAAGGATTCCAAGGTGTAGTTAAAAGATGGGGAATTAGAATTCAATATGGTAAAGCTGTTAGAGCAGGTAAAGGTAGACACGTAGGTTCTATTGGACCTTGGACACCAAGAAGAACCATGTGGACTGTTGCACAAGCAGGTCAAATGGGTTACCATAAAAGAACTGAATTCAACAAAAGAATTCTAAAAATTGCATCAGCTGATGAAGTTGATCAAATCAACCCAGATGGTGGATTTGTAAAATATGGTGTTGTTAAAAACGATTATGTCTTAGTGAAAGGTTCTCTTCCAGGTCCTTCTAAAAGATTAGTAATTTTAAGACAACCTATCAGACCTAATAATAAAGCTGAGGATATACCTCAAATTAATTACATAAGTACAAAATCTAAACAAGGGGTATAATCATGAAGGTAAACGTTTATTCTATTAATGGGGAAGTAAAAGAAGAAATTGAACTTCCAGCTATTTTTGATGAAGTATATAGGCCAGATTTAATCAAAAGAGCTGTACTTTCAGCACAATCCGCTAGAGTACAACCATGGGGTAACGACCCGATGGCAGGTAAAAGAACTTCCGCTAAAGGATGGGGTTCAGGTAGAGGTACTGCAAGAGTACCTAGGATTAAAAATGGTTCTAAAGCAGCTTTCGTACCAATGGCTATTGGTGGTAGACAAGCACATCCTACTAGAGCTGAGAAAAATCATCATGAAAAAATCAACATAAAAGAAAGGAGATTCGCTATCAGGTCTGCTGTTGCAGCAACTACCAATAAGGAAATTGTTGAAAACAGAGGACACATAGTGGACGATTTAGAACAAGTTCCTATTATTGTTGAAGATGAAATCGAAGCTGTAAAAACTGCTAAACAATCTCGTGAAATATTTGAGAATTTAGGAGTTTATGATGATGTCATCCGTGCTAAAGAAGGAAAAAGAATCAGAGCTGGTAGAGGTAAAACTAGAGGAAGAAAATACAAAAAAGTAAAAGGACCTCTTGTTGTAGTTGGTGAGGATAAGGGTATTTCTTTAGGTGCAAGAAACCACGCTGGTGTAGATGTTGTGGTTGTTGAAAACTTAAATGCTGAATTATTAGCACCAGGTACTCATGCAGGAAGACTCACTGTTTACACTAAATCAGCTGTTGAAAAGTTAGGAGGTTTATTCCAATAATTTGGAAAAATAGGTGATTATTATGGATTCATACTCAATTATTATTAAACCTCATGTTACTGAAAAAACCATGAATTTAATCGATTTGAATAATGAAATTACTTTTGTCGTTAATCGTAAAGCTAACAAAACTCAAATCAAAAGAGCTTTTGAAGACTTATATGGTGAAAAAGTAGCAAAAGTCAATACTCATATTTCTCCTCGTGGTGAAAAAGTAGCATACATTAAACTTGTCGAAGAAGAAATGGCAGAAGAACTCGCTGTCAGAATAGGAGTATTCTAAGGAGGAATTTGAATGGGAAAACGATTAATTCATCAAAGAAGAGGTAGAGGAACTCCTGCACACCGTGTTGCTTCTCATCGTTTTAAAGATAAAATTAGATACAGATCTTACGATGCATTAGAAAAAGAAGGTAGTATTAAAGGTAAAGTCATTGACATTGTACATGACCCAGCAAGAACCGCTCCTATTGCAGAAGTAAAATTCGAAAATGGTGAAAAGAAATTTATCTTAGCACCTGAAAGCATTCAAATTGATGATGAAATTGAATGTGGTATTTCTGCACCTATCAAATTCGGTAACACATTACCGCTTGCTGAAATTCCTGAAGGTACTCCAATCTATGATATTGAAAACACTCCTGGAGATGGAGGTCGTTTTGTAAGATCTTCTGGAACTTATGCTAATGTTGTTACTCATGATGCTAACCAAACTGTTGTTGAATTACCATCAGGGGAATTAAAATACTTAAATCCTAACTGCCGTGCTAGTATTGGTGTAGTAGCTGGTGGAGGAAGAAAAGATAAACCATTCCTTAAAGCTGGTAAAAAATGGCATGCTTATAAAGCTAAAGGTAAGAAATTCATGACTGTAAGAGGAGTAGCGATGAACGCTGTAGATCACCCTCACGGGGGAGGTAACAGACAACATCCTGGTCGTCCAACCACTGTTTCAAGACATGCACCACCAGGAAGAAAAGTTGGTTCAATTGCAGCTAAGAGAACAGGTTTAAAAAGATAGATAGAGGGTGTTTCATTGGCAAGAAAAGTATTTAAATATAAAGGTTATACTCTTGAAGAATTACAAGCAATGTCTTTAGAGGAAGTAATGGAATTATTCCCTGCAAGACAAAGAAGATCTTTAAAGAGAGGATTCTTACCAAGACAACAAATTGTTTTGGATAAAATGAGAAAATTGAATAAAGAAGGAACTAAAGATGGTCGTCCTGTTGTAATTAGGACCCATTGTAGAGACATGATTGTTATACCTGAAATGGTTGGAACCACTTTCGGTATTTATGATGGTCAAAACTTTGTTGAAGTAACTATTGCACCAGAAATGATTGGTCATTACTTTGGTGAATATGCACCAACTAGGAAAAAAGTTCAACACGGAGACCCAGGTATGGGTGCTACAAGATCATCCATGTTTGTACCACTTAAATAAGGAGATTAGAACATGGCTAACAAATATGCTTATAATAATGATGTAGATGAAGCAAAAACTGCACGTGCTATGGCAAAATCTCTTAAGATTTCTCCAAAACACAGTGTTGAGATTTGCAGAGCAATTAGAGGAATGGAAGTAGGAAAAGCTAAAGCTTACTTAGAAGATGTTATTGATATGAAAAAAGCTGTTCCTTTCAAAAGACACAACAAGAAAGTTGGTCACAGAAAAGGACAAGAAGGATGGCCTTCCGGAAGATATCCTGTTAAAGCTGCAGAACAAATTTTAAAAGTTTTAGAAAATGCTGAAGCTAATGCAGAATACAAAGGATTAGACACTGAAAAATTATTCATTGAACATATTTCAAGTCACAGAGGTATTGTTATTCCGGGTTACATCCCAAGGGCATTCGGTAGAATGACTCCGTTTAACACACCTACTACTCATATTCAAATTGTATTACAGGAGGCTAACTAATGATAGAAAAAGATTTTGTCACAGAGGGCCTTAGAAGAACCAGAATTGACGAATATTTAGAAAAAGAACTCGAAAGAGCTGGATACGGTGGTATGGAAGTTCAAATTACACCTTTAGGTACCATGGTCGTTGTTTATGCAGAAAGACCTGGTATGGTTATTGGTAGAGGTGGAAAAAACGTAAGAACTATTACCAACACTCTTAAAAACGAATTTGGTTTAGACAATCCTCAAATTGAAGTTAAAGAGGTTGAAGTTCCTGAACTTAATCCAAAAATCATGGCTTATAAAATAGCTAACATGTTACAAAGAGGTATGCATTTCAGAAGAGTTGCTTATTCCACTATTCGTAGAATTATGGGCGCTGGTGCTCAAGGTGTAGAAGTAACTATTTCTGGTAAAATCAGAGGTTCTAGATCTGCTGTAGCTAAATTCGTTGAAGGATACATTAAAAAATGTGGTGAACCTTCAATCAGATTAGTAGAAGAAGGATTTGCTACAGTTCAATTAAAACCTGGTGTTTTAGGTATCTATGTAAGAATTATGCCTCCAGAAACTGTATTGCCTGATTCAGTCGAAATCCTTCCTCCAAAAGTAACCATTGAAGAAGATGGTGAAATTGTAGAAGATGAAGAAATCGATGTTGAAACTGAAGAAATCATCGAAGAGGAAATCATCGAGGAAGTTGAAGATCTCGAAGAATTAGAAGAAGTTGTTGAAGAAGAATCTACTGAAGAAGTAGAAGAAGATGATAGTTAAATATGAAATTTAATTATCTAAAAGAGTTGGAACAATGGCGATTTTAAGAAGTAAAGAAATTTGGGACATGGAAGTTGATGAGATTCAAGATAAATTAGTTGAACTCAGAACTGAATTATCCAAAAATGTTTCTAAAAGTGCAGCTGCCGGGGTTGTTGAAAACCCTGGAAAAATTAGAGAATTAAAAAGAACAATTGCTCGTGTTCTTACAATATTGAATGAAAAACAGAAGGAGAATTAAATGTCAAAAATCTGTGATGTATGTGGGCTTCCTGAAGAACTTTGTGTTTGTGAAGAAATTGCACGTGAAGTTCAAACTCTAAAAGTTTTTACAGTTAGAAGAAGATTCGGAAAACTCATGACTATTATCGAAGGTATAGATGAACACGATATCGATATCAAAGAACTCACAAAAACTCTTAAAGCAAAATGTGCTTGCGGAGGAACTGCTAAAAACGGACAAATAGAACTTCAAGGTGACCATAAAGTAAGGGTCAAAGAAGTTTTGTCCGAATTGGGTTTTTCATCTGATACTATCGAAATTCGTGAATCCAAGAAGAACAATAAAAAAAGGAGATAAACTCATCTATTCGATATATATTCAATAAAATTTTGTAATTTTTCTGCATGATTTATTGTAAATGTTATGTTAAGAGATTGGGATTATGATTACTTCAAATAATTTAGTTCATCATGAATTCATTGGTTTGAATGTTCATGCTACTAATGTGAAGAATAAGTCTCTTAATTTGAACGGAACTATCATTGATGAGACAAAAAATACCATTAAAATAGAAGATGAGAATAATTGCGAAAAAATTATTCCAAAGAGAGGTTCAATGTTTTTGTTTGAACTTCCAAACGGGGAAAAAGTTGAAATTAATGGGGATATTTTGTCTATTCGTCCTGAAGATAGAATAAAAAAAAGATTTAAAAAAATTTAAATATGGTGATAATATGGTTGGGCTTAATGTTCAAGAACCTGAAACTACATGTGATGATCCTAACTGCCCTTTCCATGGAACTTTACCTGTAAGGGGTCAAGTTCTTGAAGGTGTTGTTGTAAGTAACAAGGCAGAAAGGACTATTACTGTTGAACGTAGTTACTATAAATTCATTAAAAAATATGAAAGATATGAAAAGAGAAAATCTAAAATCAATGTTCACAAGCCAGATTGTTTAAATGTGAATGTTGGTGATTCTGTAAAAGTTGCAGAATGCAGACCATTAAGTAAAACTAAACATTTTGTTTTAGTAGAAGTTAAAGGAGAGTAATTAAATGAAACCATTAACCTCAAGTGTATCTAAAGCATTACCAATTGGAGCAACCCTCCAATGTGTAGACAATACCGGTGCACGTGAAATCGAAATTATTTCCGTAAAAGGATTTAAAGGTGTAAGAAGAAGACTCGACGTTGCTGGTGTTGGAGATTTAGTTGTTGCTTCTGTTAAAAAAGGAACTGCTGATATGAGAAGAGAAGTTGTAAACGCAGTTGTAATTAGACAAAAAAAGGAATATAGACGTGCTGATGGTCTTCGTGTTAAATTTGAAGATAATGCGGCTGTTATTATTACTCCTGAAGGAATTTTAAAAGGATCCGAAATTAGAGGTCCTGTTGCTAAAGAAGCAGCTGACAGATGGCCTAGTGTTGGTAGTGCAGCAAGTATTTTAGTATAGGTGAAAAAATGTCAAAACAACCAAGAAAACAAAGAAAAGCTCTTTATAATGCTCCTGCTCATGCACGTGGAAAATATCTAAGTGCTTCTTTAAGTGAAGATTTAAGAGAAAAAGTGGGCAAAAGATCTTTGCCTGTAAGAACAGGAGATAAAGTTAGAGTTGTCCGTGGAGATTTCAAAGGACATGAAGGAGAAGTTCTTACTGTTGATTATGGTTCTTACAAAGTAACCATTGATGAAGTTACTTTATCAAAACCTGATGGAACTGCTACATTTCTCCCAGTTGACCCATCTAACTTAGTGATTATTGATGCAGATTTAAAAGACGATAGAAGAATTAAAAATAAAGGAGACAATTAATATGGCTAAAATGGGATCTAGAAAACATCTTAAAAGATATAAAGCACCAAAATCTTGGCCTATTCATCCTAAAGAAGACACCTGGACTGTAAAACCTTCTGCAGGTTCTCATTCCATTAATGATTCAATTCCATTAACTTTAGTTATTAGAGATGTATTAAAATTAGCTGATAATTCTAGAGAAGCAAAAAGAATCATTAACTCTGGTAATGTTTTAGTTGATGGAAGAGTAGTAAAAGATTATAAATTCCCAATTGGTTTTATGGACATTATTGAAATTCCAAAAACTGAGGAATCTTATAGAGTTCTTTTAGATAGAAAAGGCAGATTGCAATTAGATTTAATCGATGATAATAGTGCAAAACTATCCAAAATTGTTGATAAATCTACCATTAAAGGTGGAAAAACTCAATTAAACCTTCACGATGGTAAAAACGTAATCCTTGATGAAGACGATTACTCTGTTGGAGATGTTATTTCTTTAAAAGTGCCTGAACAAGAAATTGCTGAAGTTTATCCTTTACAAGAAGGAGCTACTGTTCTTGTTACTGGTGGTAAACACACCGGTGAATTAGGTACCGTAAGTGAAATTATTGAAAATAAATCTTCTAATCCAAATACTATTATTATTGAAAATAGTTCAAAAGATGAATTTTTAACTTTAAAAGATTATGCATTTGTAGTTGGTAGCGATGCTCCAGCAATATCTTTATTGGAGGTTAATAAATGAACCCAATGAACGAAGTACGTATCGAAAAAGCTACAATCAGCATTGGTGTTGGTGAAGCTGGTGAAAAATTATCCCGTGCAATCACTCTTTTAGAAGAAATGTTTGACCAAACTCCTGTGAAAACTTTCTCTAAAGTAACTAATCCTGAATGGGGTATTAGGAAAAAACAACCAATTGCATGTAAATTAACTTTACGTGGTGAAAAAGCTGATAAAGCTATTGATATGGTTTTAGAAGGTATTAGTAGAAATATTAGACCTACTCAATTTGATGCACAAGGAAACCTTTCTTTTGGTATCAGAGAACATATTGATATCCCTGGTATGAGATATAACCCTGATATCGGTATCTTCGGTATGAACGTTTCTGTTACTTTTGAAAAACCAGGTTACAGGATTGCTAAAAGAAAAATCAGACAAAAGAAAGTTCCTCAAAAACATAGAATTTCTAAAGAAGAAACTATGAAATTTATGGAAGAAAACTTCAAAGTTAATTATGTAACTGAATAAGGTGATATTTTGCCAAGAAAATACGGAAAAGCTGCAAAAAAATGTAGTCGTTGCGGAGACCATTCTGCTATGATTAGTAGATATGGATTAAACTTATGCAGACAATGTTTTAGGGAAATTGCCCCTAAAATTGGATTTAAAAAATATAATTAGAGGTTTTAAATATGAGTCTTATGGATCCTCTTGCTGATGCTTTAACTAATATCAGAAATAACGAATTACAAGTAAATGACTCTTGTGTTATTTCTCCTGCTTCCAAATTAATTGGGCAAGTTTTAAGCACTATGCAAAAAGAGAATTATATTGGTAATTTTGAATATATTGATGACAACAGAGCAGGTAAATTCACTGTTGAGTTAATAGGTAATATTAACAAATGTGGTGTAATCAAACCTCGTCATGCTGTTAAGAAAGATGAATTTGAGAAATTTGAAAAAAGATATTTGCCAGCAAAAAACTTTGGTATTTTAATTGTCACAACTCCTGAAGGAATTATGACTCACTATGAGGCTAAGGAAAGAGGAATTGGCGGACGTTTGTTGGCTTACATGTATTAGGTGATAAAATGGTAGTAGCTGCAGCTATAAGGGAAGAAATCGAAATCCCTGAAGGCGTTGAAGTTATAATTGAAAATAATGAGGTTTCTGTAAAAGGACCTAATGGAGAAGACTCCAGAAAATTTACTTATCCTAATGTAAGTATTAAAGAAGAAAATGATGTAGTTGTTTTAGAAACTGCATTTCCTAAAAAGAAAGATAAAGCAATGATTGGAACAACCAGAGCACACATTAACAATATGATTACCGGTGTAACCGATGGTTTTGAATATCATATGAAAATTGTATACGCTCACTTTCCAATGAATGTGAAAGTTCAAAAAGATACTGTTTTAATCGACAACTTCCTCGGGGAAAGACACCCAAGAACTGCTAAAATAGTAGGTTCTGCTCAAGTGGCAGTAAAAGGTGATGAGGTAACAATTACAGGTATCAATAAGGAACATGTTGGTCAGACTATGGCTAACTTAGAACAAGCGACTAAAATTAAAGGAAGAGATCCTAGAGTATTCCAAGACGGAATATATTTAACTAGCAAGGAATAAATTTGGTGATTTAAATGGCTAACAAAAGATTTAAAAGACAAGAATATGCTCGTTATAAAAAACTAGGAATCAAATGGAGACGCCCTAGAGGTAAAACCAGTAAAATGAGAAGATATGAAGCAGGAAAACCTGACATGCCAGCTATTGGTTACAGAACCCCTAGAGCTATAAGGGACTTACACCCTTCAGGGTACAACGATGTTCTTGTTCATAATTTAAAAGAATTAGAAGACTTAGACCCAGCAACTGATGCTGCAAGAATAAGCGCTTCTATCGGTAAAAGGAAAAAAGCTTTGATGTTAGAAAAAGCATCAGAACTCGGAATTAAGGTTTTAAACAAATAAATTATTCATATTTATAAGTCGGGTCAATTCCGGGGTTTTTAATGAATTGATTTGACTATTTAAATTAAAAATAAAAAGGGAATTTAGATATTGTCTAAATTTATCAGCTATGCTGAAATGGAGGATTATATACATGAATCTTACAACTCAAAAAAGATTGGCTGCTAGTATACTCAAAGTAGGGCTTAATCGTGTATGGATTGATCCTGAAAGGTTAGAAGAAGTATCCATGGCGATTACTAGAGAAGGAGTAAAGCAGTTAATAAATGATGGAGCTATTAAAGCAAAACCTAAAAAAGGTAATAGTAGCTACAGATCTAAAAAAATTAAAGAACAAAAAGCAAAAGGTAAAAGAAAAGGTAGAGGTAGTATTAAAGGGGCTAAAAAAGCACGTACACCTAAGAAAAAAGCATGGATGACTACTATCAGAGCTTTAAGAAAAGATCTTAAAGAAATGCGTGAAGAAGAAGTAATTGATGCAACTACCTATCGTAAATTATATAAAATGGCTAAGGGTGGCGCATTTAGAAGTAAATCTTACATGAGAAACTACGCCCGTGACCATGATTTGATTAAAGGAGATGACTAAACATGGCACAAGGAACTAACTATAAAGTTGCTTTCAGAAGAAGAAGAGAAGGAAAAACTGATTATGCAGCTAGATTAAAATTAGTTGATTATGAAAAATCTCGTTTAGTTGTTAGAGTTTCTAACGCTCATGCAACTGTTCAAGTAATTGATTATGCTCCAGAAGGAGACATCACTCTTGCTTCTGCAGTTAGTAAACAATTAGCTGGATTTGGATACAAAGGACACACTAACAACATCTCTGCATTTTATTTAACCGGATACCTTTGCGCTAAAAGAGCTTTAGCTAATGGTGTTGAAAATGCAATATTAGATATTGGTTTAAAATCTCCTATCAAAGGGTCTAAAGTATTTGCAGCTCTTAAAGGTGCTGTTGATGCGGGTTTAGATGTTCCTCACGGTGATTTCATTTTCCCTGAAGATGAACGTATCAGAGGAGAACATGTTGCAAATTATGCTGAATCCTTAGATGCTGAAGAAGTTGCAGCAAAATTCTCAAAGTATTTGGAAAGAGGTCTCAATCCAGCAGATTTACCTGAAAACTTTGATGAAACTATTAAAAATATTGATGAGGCAGAGGTATAACTATGAGTTTTAATATTGATGAATGGGAACCTAAAACTAAAATGGGTAGATTAGTTAAAGATGGAACCATTACTGATATCGATGAAATCTTTGAAAAAGGTCTTCCAATTATGGAATTAGAAATAGTTGATGCCTTAATTCCAGATTTAGAAGAAGAAGTAATGGATGTTAACTTAGTTCAAAGGATGCACAAATCTGGTAGAAAAGTTAATTTCAGAGTAATTGTTGCTGTAGGTAACAAAGATGGATATGTAGGATTAGGCCAAGGTAAAGCTAAAGAAGTTGGTCCAGCTATTAGAAAAGCTGTTGATAATGCTAAATACAACCTTATTAAAGTAAGAAGAGGTTGTGGAGATTGGGGTTGTGTTTGTGGAAGAGAACATACAGTACCTTTCAAAGTAACCGGTAAAACCAGTAGTGTAAGCGTTACATTAATGCCAGCTCCTGCAGGTGTTGGATTAGTAGTTGGAGATGTTGGTAAAACAATCTTAAAACTTGCTGGTATTCACGATGTATGGTCCCAAACTTTCGGACAAACTCAAACCACTGTTAACTTTGCAAATGCAGTTTTTGATGCTTTAAAAGAATTAAGTAATGTTAAAGCTAGTAAAGAAGACCTCAAAAAAATGGGAGTTAACTACTAAATGGTGATTATATGTTTTTAGTTATTAGAGTTAGAGGAACTACTGGTGTCATTAAAAATATCGCTGACACTTTAGACATGTTAAGACTTAACAGAATCAGCCATGCAGTTTTAGTTGAAGAAAATCCTAGTTATGAAGGCATGCTTCAAAAAGCTAAGGATTACATCACTTGGGGAGAAATTGATGCTGAAACTTTAGCAGCTATTATTGCTAAAAGAGGTAGACTTCCAGGTAATGTTAAAGTTACTGATGAATACGTTGCTGAAAATTCAGATTACAGTAACATTCAAGAGTTAGCTGAAGCTTTAATTAAATCTGATGTTAAATTGGCAGATGTAGGTATTAAACCTGTATTCCGTTTACACCCTCCAAGAAAAGGATATGAAGACATCCGTTTATCTGTAAAAGAAGGTGGATCTTTAGGTTACAGGGGAGAAGAAATTAAAGATCTTGCAAAAAGAATGCTTTAAACTCAGGTGTGTATTATGATTAGAACAAAACGTAAAATTAACAAACAAAGAGGTTCTAGATCCAACGGAGGTGGCTGTACTAAAAAACGTAGAGGTGCAGGTAACAAAGGTGGTAAAGGAAAAGCAGGTATGGGCAAACAACACTGGACCTGGACTGTAATCCACGACCCTGACCACTTTGGTAAACATGGTTTCAAAAGACCTCAAAAAATGATTAAAAAAGTCAATTCAGTTAATTTAATTTACTTAGAAGAACAAGCTGAAAATTTGATTGCAAGTGGAAAAGCATCTAAAGATGGAGATGCAATCGTTATTGATGTAACCGAATTAGGTTACGATAAAGTTTTAGCTAAAGGTAATATTACTAAAACTTTCAAAATATCCGCACCTCAATTTTCCGCTGGTGCAATTGAAAAAATTGAAGAATTAGGAGGGGAAGCTATAGAATTATAGCTTCTTAAAAATTTATTATTAGAGGAAGAAAATGTCATCACTAGAAGTATTAGAGCCAATATTTAGAATTATTCCTGAAGTTAAATCTCCAGTTCATAGGGAAGATTTCAATGAAAAACTTAAATGGACTGCTGTGGTTTTAGTATTATATTACATCTTAACTCAAATTCCATTATATGGTTTAGCTCCAGGAGCTATAGATCAATTCGCTCAATTAAGAGCTGTTATGGCGGGGAGTTTTGGTTCAATTCTTACTTTAGGAATTGGTCCTATTGTTACTGCTTCAATTGTATTGCAATTGTTAGTAGGTTCTAATCTTTTGGATTTAGATTTGTCATCTCATAAGGATAAATCTCATTTTCAAGCTACTCAAAAAGTATTATCTATTGTTTTTACTTTATTTGAAGCTTCAGTTTTAGTATTAACCGGTAATTTAGTGCCTATTGATGGTTCTTACACAGGAATATTAATTTTACAACTTGTTATTGGTGCATTAGTTATCATTTACCTTGATGAAGTTGTATCCAAATGGGGATTCGGTAGTGGAATCGGTTTATTCATTGCTGCTGGTGTATGTCAAGCTATTGTAGTTGGTTCATTTAGTATATTGGGCGGAACTGATGGTTTATTTGCTGGAATTATTCCAAAATTCATTCAACAAGCAACACAGGGAGTATATGATTTCTCAATTTTAATTCCATTAATAGCAACTATTATTGTATTTTTAGTTGTTCTTTATGGTGAATCCATGCGGGTTGAAATTCCTATTTCCCACGGTAGTGTAAGAGGTCACGGAAGAATCAGAGGTTCTGTTGGTAAATATCCGTTAAAATTTGTATACTCAAGTAACATGCCAGTTATTTTAACAAGTGCATTGCTTGTAAACGTAACACTTTTTGCTAATATTTTCCAAAAGATAGGCATTCCAATCTTAGGTACAATCAAAGATGGTAAGGCTGTTGATGGAATCGCATGGCTATTGTCAACTCCTAGCTTAAACATGTTTATTACCGAGCCGATACATGTTCTTGTATATGCAGTATTCTTTATTGTATGTTGTATGTTATTCTCATATTTATGGGTAGAAATCAGCGGATTAAATGCTAAAAAGATTTCTGAACAACTTTACAACTCAGGTATTCAAATACCAGGGTTTAGAAGTAGTAAACGACAGTTATATAAAATTTTGAAAAAATATATTCCTGCACTTACCATTATAAGTGGTATATATGTAGGTCTTATTGCTTTCCTTGCAGATTTAACCGGTGCTTTAGGTGGAGGTACTGGTGTATTGCTTACTGTAGGTATTATTCATAAACTTTATGAAGAAATGGCAGAGGAACAACTTATGTCCTCAAATCCACTTCTTAGAAAATTCTTAGGAGATTAAATTCTCCTAATTATTATTCTTTTCCAAATTAGAGGGATTAAAATGAAATTAGTAGTATTAACTGGTATTCCAGGTTCTGGAAGTACAACTGTGCTCAACAAAGCTCTTGATGAAGTTGATTATGTGCATTTAAACTATGGTGACATAATGACTGAAATTGCTATTAAGGAAGATATTGTTCAGGATAGAGATGAATTAAGGAAATTACCACCTGAAACACAAAAAGAAATTCAAGCAAAGGCAGCTAAAGAGATTAAACAAAGATCTGAAAAGGACAATGTTATCGTAGATACTCATTGTACTATCAATACTCCATCTGGTTTTTTACCGGGTCTCCCAATATGGGTTTTAGAACAATTGCAACCGGATCTTTTCATTTTAGTCGAAGCTAATCCTGATGAAATTATTTACAGAAGATTAAATGATGAATCACGTTCTCGTGATGTACAGAAAGCAAAGGATATTCAATTACATCAAGAAATGAACAGAGCTACCTCCATGGCTTATGCTACATTAACTGGAGCTACTGTTAAAATTATAGGAAACCATGATAATCATTTAAATTCTACAATTGCAAAATTGGTAAACGTATTAAATTTATAGTGAGGTAATATAATGCCTTTTGATATAATGGGAATGGTTTATAATGCTTTGAATACAGTTTTCAATCCAATTCTTTCCATGGATCCTAATCCGTCAAATCCAGCTTTAACAGTTTTAATTATTGCATTTATTGTTTCATTAATTACCACTATTGCTAATAAGTATTTGGTAGACCAAGATGCTTTAAATGAACAACAAGCTAAAATGAAAGAATTCAATAAGAAATTAAGAGAAGCTCAAAAGAAAGGGGATGGAAAAGAGGTTGCTAGACTTCAGGCTGAACAGACTGAGTTGATGGGCGACCAGACAGCAATGATGACCAATCAATTCAAGCCGATGATTGTAACATTTGTCCCTATTATCTTGATATTTTTCTGGATGAGGGCATCTGCAATTCATGATTTAGTAATAATATTGCCGAAAACCGTATATTGGGTTACTTTAACACCTTTATGGCATGCTATAGGTAGCGTGGTGTATGGTGGTAAGGCCACTATTCCATATGGTATCGGTTGGTTATTATGGTATATGATTTGTACTTTTGGAATGAGCCAAATCTTAAGAAAATTCTTAGGATTCAAACAAGGGTTCTAAATAAGCCAAAAAACTATACATTTATTAATGATGAAAAAAATATATTATAATATTCTATATTGAATACGCTATTACACAATTATTAAATATTTTATTAAATTAAATTTATAGGTGATTAAATGCCTGCTAATAGGTTTAGATCAAGATCATATAAAAGAGTTCATAAAAACACTCCTGGCGGAGATAATGTTTTAAGATACAAAAAGAAAAAACCATCAAAGCACGTTTGTGCTGAGTGTGGTGCAGTATTGCATGGAGTTCCTCGCGGACGTCCATATGAAATTGGAAAATTGTCAAAAACAGCTAAAAGGCCTAACCGTCCATATGGTGGGTACTTATGCTCAAGTTGTGCTCGTAAACTTTTCAAAAACGAGGCTAGAAAATAATGATAATTACTATTGGCGGATTAGCTGGAACAGGAACAACCACTTTAGCAGAAGTGCTTAGTGAAAAATTGGATATTCCATATATCTCTGCAGGATTCATTTTCAGAGAAATGGCTGCGGAACATGGAATGAGTGTTCTTGAATTCAGCGAGTTTGCTGAAGGTAATGATGATATCGATAAAGAAATTGACAAAAGACAAGCCGAAAAGGCCAAATCTGCAGAAAATCTCATTGTCGAAGGAAGATTGTCAGCATTCTTTGTTGATAATGCTGATTTAAAACTTTGGTTAATGACTCCATTTGATGTGCGTTCAAAAAGAATTGCTCAAAGGGAAGAAAAATCTGTTGATGTAGCCAAAAACGAGATTATAACTCGTGAACAAAGTGAGGCTTTAAGATATAAAGAGATCCATAATATTGACATCAGTAATATGGATATCTATGATTTAATTATAAATACTGATAGTTTTGATCCTCAAAGCATATCAGAAATCATTATTCAAACATTAAAGGTGATATAAATGGCATCAATTGAAGTAGGTAGAGTATGTGTTAAAATTGCGGGTAGAGAAGCAGGCGAAAAATGCGCTATCGTTGAAATTATCGACGAAAACTTTGTGGAAGTTGTTGGTGAAGCAGTTAAAAACAGAAGATGTAATATTGCTCACTTAGAACCAACCGAAGATTCAATCGATGTTTCAGGCGATATTGAATCTATCAAAGCAGCTTTAGCTGACTTATAAATGAATAATTAACTTATTCATTATTTTACTATTTTTTAATATTTTTTTAAGGTTTTTTTCATGAAATTTGACATGGTTACAAAATCTGGCAGCTTTACAAATCCTGAATTCGGATGTAAACCTGAAGACCGTGAGATTGAAGAATACATTTCTAAGGCTGTTATCAATCTCGATAAACCATCAGGCCCAACTTCTCATGAAATTGACTCCTGGATTAAACGTATTTTACATTTAGAAAAATCAGGGCATGGCGGAACTCTGGATCCGAAGGTAACCGGAATCCTACCGGTAGGTCTTGATGACGCTACCCGTGCAATACAACTACTTTTAACAGCTCCAAAAGAATACGTTTGTCTTTTGACTTTCCATCAGGATGTGGATGAAGACAGGATTCGTGAGGTATTTGCTGAGTTTACAGGCAAGATATTCCAATTGCCTCCAGTCAAATCTGCCGTAAAGCGTGAAATGAGGACACGTAACATTTATTATTCCACAATCTATGAAATTGAAGGCAGGGATGTGCTTTTCAGAATAGGTTGTGAAGCAGGAACCTATGTGAGAACCTATTGCCACAATATCGGTGAGGCTTTAGGTGTTGGAGCCCATATGGCCGAGCTTAGAAGGACTCAGGTAGGTTCGTTTACAGAGAAAAATAATCTAGTCACTCTTCAGGATGTAACTGATGCATATCATTTCTGGAAAGAGGATGGGGATGAATCATTCTTGCGTCAGGCTATCATGCCGATGGAGAGGGCTGCAGATTACTTGCCAAAAATCGTTATTAAGGACTCTGCAGTGGATGCGGTTTGCCATGGTGCGGACCTTGCATGTGGCGGAATTTCTCAATTGGCAGACAACATTCAAAAAAATGACATTGTAGCAATTGAAACATTGAAAGGAGAATTGGTCGGTGCGGGCCATAGCCTTTTAACTTCAAATGAGATTTTGGAAGCGGATTCTGGTTTTGCCATCAATGTCTCTAAAGTATTCATGAAACCGGATACCTATCCAAGATTCTGGTGAGAAACACCTGACTTTTATATTATATAGGAGACGTAATATTAAGCAACGTCTTATGATATTTTAAACTTGAAATAAGTATTAAGGATGTATATTATGAAGATAAAATGCGCAATGCTGGTAACGCTGATGTTACTTGCAGTTTTAACAGTAGGTGCTGTCAGTGCAGCAGACAATCTGACAGACGCCACAGAAGTATTGCATGATGCTTCTTCAGATGAAATAGGATTAAATGGGGATGGTGCTGTTTCATCAGCACAGGAAGATATTTTAAGTGAAAAAGACAATGGGACTTTCACAGATTTGCAGAAAAAGATTGATGATGCAGATGAAGGCTCAACAATAATACTTGAAAACGATTATGCCTATGATGAAGGATTCAGTAATTATACTGGAATTGCTATTTCTAAATCTTTGATAATTGATGGGAATAATCATACTATAGATGGAAAATCTATAGGTGGAAAATTAAATTCGAGAATATTCCTTTTGAAAAGCAATATTATTGTTCTTAAAAATATAAACTTCAAAGACTGTTTGTGGTTTGATGGTGGTGCTATCTACAATGAGGGTGGTGATAATTGCAGTATAAGTTCTTGTGATTTTATTAACTGCTCAGCTATTTGGTCTGGTGCTGCTATCTACAATGCGGGTGGCGCTAATTTTAATGTAAGTTCTTGTGATTTTATTAACTGTTCAGCGGGCGATCGTGCTGTTATCTACAATTATGGTGATAATTGTAGTGTAGGCTCTTGTGATTTTATTAACTGCTCAGCAGAGTATGGTGGTGCTATCTACAATTTTGGCCGTGATAATTGTAGTGTAGGCTCTTGTGAGTTTATTAACTGCTCAGCAAACTATATTGGCGCTATCTACAATAATGGGGGTGCTAATTGCAGTATAAGTTCTTGTGAATTTATTGACTGCTCAGCAAATTATGGTGGTGCTATCGACAATTCTGGTGATGGTTGCAGTGTATGTTCTTGTATTTTTATTAACTACTCAGCTGATGAATTGGGTGGTTGTGCTATCGGCAATTCAGGTGATGGTTGTAGTGTATGTTCTTGTATTTTTATTAACTGCTCATCCGTTGAATTGGGTGGTGGTGCTATCTACAATAATGGTGAGGGTTGTAGTGTAAGTTTTTGTAATTTTGCAGACTGTTTTGCTGATGGTAGTGGTGGAGCTATCTGCAATTATGGTGATGGTTGTAGTTTAAGTTTTTCTAATTTTACAAACTGTTTCGTTGATGATAGTGGCGGTGCTATCTACAATCTGTATGGTAATAATTGCAGTGTAAGTTCTTGTATTTTTATTAACTGTTCAGCTTTTTCTGGTGGTGCTATCCACAATTCTGGTGAGGGTTGTAGTGTAAGGTCTTGTGATTTTATTGACTGCTCTGGCGGCGCTAACGCTATCGTTAATTCTCAGGGTGGTATTGATTTTCATACCGGTGCTAATTTCAGTGTAAGTTTTTGTAATTTCATTGACTCTTCCTCCAGCCTGGGTTGGTCTATATTCAATTATCAGACCATTAATTGTAGTGTAAGTTATTGTAATTTCACTGATTTATTTGATCGTGAAATAGAAGGTTATTTGAAGGTAATAAAATGTAATTTTAAAGATAAATTTGTTGAAAACGAAACTGCAAAATATACTAGTGTGATATTTGCTGATTCAACACTCACTACTGTTTATAATGGTGGAAAATATTTAGTTGTTGATTTACAAGATATTGAGGATTTTCCAATAACTGGCGCTAATATCACTATTAAACTTTCCAACGGCAAAACAGTAACTCAAAATACTGGTAAAAAAAGTCGGGTTAAAATGTCTACAGATGGTCTGGAACCAAAAACATATACTGCAACAATAACTTTTGCCGGAAACGATTTCTATAAAAAAGCAGTCAAATCCGTTAAAATCACTGTTAAAAAAGCAACTCCAAAAATGACTGCCAACGCAATGACATTCAAAAAATCAGTAAAAACCAAAAAATACACAGTCACCTTAAAAACCAATCAGAACAAGGTCATGAAAAACACTCAAATCACATTAAAAGTAAATGGTAAGACTTACTCTGCAAAAACAGACAGCAAAGGTGTAGCTACCTTCAAAATCACCAAGCTAACCAAGAAAGGCAAATACACAGCAACTGTCACATACAAGGGCAACTCTTACTACAACAAATTGACTAAGAATGTGAAAATTACAGTTAAGTGATTGCTTCGGCAATTGCTTACTTTTTATTTTTTGAAACTATTTTTCCTATCAAATCATTAACCTAGACAGGATTATCCTGCAACTCTTAAATTTCCTGCATAATTTCATGCTTCCTTCGTTAAAGTATTGCTATGTTGACTAACTTGCCCATTGCATTGTAATTTTCTAGTATATATCAATCCAGATTATGAAGATATTTTGATAAATCAAAAAAAAATAAATTAATGAAGAAGCTAGAATGCTCCTCCACCTCCGCCGCCGGATCCACCTCCCATGGTTCCGAAGCTGCCTGCATCAGATGAAGGATTTGCAGCAGATTGGCCAGTTATGAATGCATGATGCATCATATAATATCCTCCATAATGATGGTATAGGAATATGTCATCATCGAATTCAGAGATATTTCTTTCTTGAAGTTTCATGGACTTGTAAACGTTGTCAGCTACTCCAAGGGCAGTACCATAAATCAGGTACTTTTTCCAGATGACTATAGATTCAGGAGGGTGCTCGTTGATTAAACTGTTGTCCTTTAGGAATTTCTTGAAGTTTTTCCATTTTAGATATAGGAGCCTGCCATCTTTGGTCCATTGTCCAAAGATATCTTCGGGTATCAGGAAAACGATAAATGAAAATATTGCAAGGACGATTCCTCCGCCTATTGAAAATATGCCATTGCTTAGATGTGTCATCAATCCCATTGAGAAAATCGCTATTCCAGCTATCAATCCTATAACCGAAATTTTTTTCATCAGTGAAGCTCCCTTGTTGTTGAAGTATTTCTTGAGATTGTCGCTGTCAAGATACTCGTATTTCACGTCCTGTTGCCAGACATTGAATTCTTTCATGAAGAGTTTCGCATTTGATTCATATGACAAATCAGTATTCAGATTTGATAGGTTTACAACACCATCCCTTGCAAACATTGACAGGATGTCTATGACGGTCTGTTCATGAATTGCCAATTTTGCATTGCCGTTTTTGTTTAGCTTTAAGAATAGCTCATTCATGTCGGTATGCTCATCGGTTCTGGTTTCAAGTCCGATGACCTTTTTGTCAATCAGATTTAGAATTGTGGCCTCAAACCCTTTCATGTTAGGTGTCCCGATGTCATGGGAGTTATCAATTAGGGCATTGACCACTGCAGGCGGATCATCGCTTGGCAGGTCTCGCTCATAGATTGCATCGTAGTCCACTTTCGGTTCCCTTCCAAGTCTGAGGTATACGAATATTCCAATTATCGGACTGATAAGGGACATTAATCCCAATATTATGTATGCAGTATTCCAGAATGCCCTTCCGTTGGCGCTGTCTTCGACGTTCTTTATTATCTGGTCACGGCCATTTTCATGTACCTGCTTTGCATAAGTCGCATTGTCAAAGTCATCCAATGGCATCAATATGAGCAATTCATAATATTCACCAGATGGAATCGCTTTGGATGTTAATGTTATTGTATTGTTGTTCAAATAGCTTGTTGAATTGTATTCCTGAGGATTTAGGTAATAAACGTTATCTCGGTTTCCAGGAAGATGAACTATTGCTGTCAGGGCATCTATTCCCACGTCCCAGTCTTCTCCCCAAAGTTTATACTGGAGTCCCGCAACATCATCATAGAGAGTGACCACATTTTTCATGTCATAGCTGATGTAGACATAGACTTCCGCATTTGATATTTTCTGGCTGTGGGCTTCATCTTCATATAGATAAATCTTTAAATGCTTTTGCCCATCCTCATCGGTCACTTTAAGCTCGGAATAAGCTCCGGTAGTGTTGACAGTTATGTTGTCCACTATTTCCCCATCTTTCAGGGGTATGTCCCTATAGATTCCATTGAATTCGCCTTGAAATTTATAGTCATATATCTCATCCACATGGAGCAGACCATCATTTTCAATAGTCAATTCAACGAATGCCTGAGCAATCTCGTATTTGTGGTCATCGTCTGCAGATACGGCGCTCAGGGCTGAAAATAAAATTAATAATAATAAAATTATACAAAATGTCTTTTTAGCATCCATATAATTTTTCACCTGTTCTATTTAAAATTCAACTTCCGGAACTTCCCTTTCACTTTCAGACGCTTCAAAAAATTCTGCTGGTTTGAATCTGAAAATGCCTGCAAAGACGTTGGTTGGAAATTGCTCACAGGCATTATTGTATTTCAATACCACATCGTTATAGAACTGTCTTGAATATGAAATTTTATCTTCTGTTTCTGTCAATTCTGATTGCAATTGTTGGAAATTGGAATTTGCTTTTAGTTCAGGATAGTTTTCCGCAACTGCAAACAATGATTTTAATGCACTGGTCAATTGGCTGTCAGCATCACATGTCTCTTGTATATTTGAAGCATTTATGACATTGCTTCTTGCTTTTGTAACATCTTCAAACACTGTTTTCTCATGGTCAGCATATCCTTTCACGGTTTCAACGAGATTCGGGATTAGGTCATTCCTTCTTTTAAGTTGAACTTCAATTTGTGAATAGCTGTTTTTCACACGATTTCTGAGTTTCACTAAACTGTTGTATGAATGTATAACTGTAAATGCAATGAAAGCAAATAGAATTACTAATACAATTATTAAAATGAGATCCATCATATCACCTTTAATTATATATTATATTAATTTAGGACATATACTTTGTCTTTTGGTTTCAAATTATTTTTATTTGTTGAAAAATAATTATTTTTTAAAAAAGTCTCATTTAAACAATACCTTTATATATGGGGAAGTTTATATATTATCTTATCATATTATACTAGTTAATATGATAGGCAAGTATTGCTAATGACTATGCCGAGATAGTCTAGCCTGGTAAGGCGCGAGACTGGAAATCTCGTGGGCGTTCAGCCCTCCTGGGTTCAAATCCCAGTCTCGGCGTTTATTAGTTTTTAACTTAGTTTTTTAATTTTTATCACTATTAAAATACTTGTTAAACTGATATTTTTATGCACTCTTAGTTTAATTTTTAAACTAAGTTTTACATTGTTGAAAGAACTGTGTTTTGAATTTCAAAACATTCGAATCTATAATTTTACGTCTCGTAGATTCGCTCTATAAATGGAGGTTATTTAATGGAAGACGATTTTAAGCATTTAGTGCGTATTTCAAGAAAGGATGTAAATGGTAATAAAACCATTGAACAAGCTTTAACTGAAATTAAAGGTGTTGGAATATCTTTATCTAAAACTATGTGCCGTACTTTAGACTTAGATTTAGACTCTAAAATTGGATACATTGCTGACGAAGATGTTTTAAGAATTGAAGAAATTTTGGAAAACCCGCAAAAATTTGACATTCCTGCTTGGATGTTAAATCGTAGGGAAGACTATGAAACTGGTGATGACATTCACTTGATTGAATCTGACCTTGACATGACATTAAGGGATGATTTGAACAGAATGAAAAAGACCAGAAGTTACAAAGGTAGAAGACACGAAGTTGGTTTACCTGTTAGAGGTCAAAGAACCAAATCTACTTTCAGAAAAAGTTCTTCAGTTGGTGTAAAACGTTCACGCGGATAAGCAAAGAGCTTTTTTTATAAATTAAATATTTAAATTCAATTTTATAAGGAGATGTTTTAATGGGACAACCTAGAAAATCAAGGAAAAAGTATAATACACCACCACATCCTTGGAATGCGGAAAGAATTAAAAATGAAAATAAATTAATGACTAAATACGGTTTAAAAAATAAAAAAGAAATTTGGAAAGCTGATACTTTAGTCAGAAGATACAGTAGGGAAGCAAGATACTTACTAGGTTTTTCTGCTGATCAAATGCAAGAAGAAAAATTAGAATTATTAGGACACTTAGCTAGAACCGGTGTTTTGCCAGAAGGTGCTGCTCTTGAAGAAATCTTAGACTTGAATGTTGAAGATATCTTAAGAAGAAGATTACAAACTATTGTATACAAAAAAGGTTTAGCTCGTACTCCTAAAGAAGCAAGAATGTTTGTTGTACACGGCCACATCGCATTAGGCGGTAAAAAAATCAACTCACCAAGTTATGTGGTGCTAAAAGGTCAAGAAGATGAAATCGGTTTCTATCGTTCTTCACCTGTCGCAAAACAAATAGAAGAGTACAACAAAAATAAGGATAATAAAGCTAATACAGAGGAATAAAGGGTGTAACTATGGCAAAAGATGAAAAATGGGGTATAGCTAATATTTACTCATCATTTAATAACACTATTATTACTGTGACAGATATTACTGGTGCTGAGACTATTTCACAATGGTCCGGTGGAAAAGTTGTTCGTGCAGACAGACAACAAGCTTCACCTTTCGCAGCTATGGCTGCAGCAACCAGAATAGCTGATGATGCTAAAGAAAAAGGATTTGTCGGTTTACATATTAAGGTAAGAGCTCCTGGTGGAAATGGACCTAGAAGTCCAGGACCTGGTGCACAAGCTACTATCCGTGCTTTAGCAAGAGCTGGAATTAAAATAGGAAAAATAGAAGATATTACTCCTATTCCTCACGATGGTACTGGAAGACCTGGTGGTAAAAGAGGAAGAAGAGTTTAAGTGGAAGGGTTTAATATGGAGATAGAAGTTAAAAGTCAAAACGATAATGAAATGGTATTCATTGTTCGTGATGCAGAAGTGCCTTTTATTAATGCTATTAGAAGATGCGCAATGGTAAATGTGCCAAAAATAGCTATTGAAGATGTAAATATTATTAGAAATGACTCTGCAATGTTTAATGAGGTGCTTGCTCATAGGCTTGGTTTAACTCCTTTAGTTTCTGATCTTGATGCTATTGAAGGTATGTCATTACCTGAAGATGATGATTGGGATAAATTCGAAAATGGAATTTTATTCAAATTACATGAAGTGGGACCTAAAGTTGTTTATTCTAAGGATTTAATATCTTCAGACTCAAAAATTAAACCAGTATACGACACAATTCCTTTAGTAAAACTTAAAGAAAATGAAGAAATCATAATTGAAGCTTCTGCGAAAGTTGGATATGGAAAGGAACATGCCAAATGGATGCCAACTATTGTATGCGCATACAAACAGTATCCTGAAATAACTTTTAATGAGGACAAGGAAATTGATTATGATTGTGCTTTGGCATGTCCTCGCGGTGTTTTAAAATCAGATAGGAGATCTAAAAAGATTAAAATTTTGGATATTGAAAACTGTTCCATGTGTAAAAGCTGCGTTAGAGCTTCTTCAAATGGATACATTAACGTGGGATATCATGAAAATGACTTCATATTCAGAATAGAAACAGATGGGGCAATGCCTCCTAAAGAAGTTTTATTAAAAGCTTGTGATGTATTAGGTGAAAAAGCGGATAAGTTTATCAAATTTAGTGAAGAAGGAGGAAGTAAATAATGGTTAAGAAAGTAGTAAAAACAAATCCTAACCTTATTGAACTTATTAATAAACTTTATGAACAATCAAGAAAAGAAGATGCAGCTATTTGGAAAGATGTTGCACAAAGACTTGAAAGGTCAAATAGAAGAACTGCTGAAGTAAATTTGTCTGATATTGCAAGACATGCTGAAGCCGGTGAAACTATTTTAGTGCCAGGTAAAGTTTTATCAAACGGTAATTTAGAAGAAAAAGTAGATGTTGTAGCATTAAAATTCTCAGCTAAAGCACAAGAAAAAATCGAAAGTGCTGGTGGAGAATGCATCTCAATTGATGAGATAATCGAATCAAATCCTAAAGGATCAAACATTAGGATCATGGAATAAATAGGGTGTTATTATGATTATTGATGGAGAAGGATGCGTTTTAGGAAGATTAGCTAGTGTAACTAGTAAAAATCTTTTAGAAGGCGAAGAAGTAATAATTCTTAATGCTGAAAAAATCATGTTAACTGGTAACAAGGAATGGGCATATGCTAAATACAAGCAAAGAGTTGACAGGGCTAGTATCTCTAACCCTCGTGATTTAGGTCCAAAATATCCTAGAAGGCCAGATGATATATTTAGAAGAACTGTAAGAGGAATGTTACCTTTCAAAAAAGCTAAAGGTAAAACTGCATATAAAGGTTTAAAAGCTTTTGTTGGTGTGCCTGCTGAATATGCAGATGCTGAACTCACTGCAGTTCCTGAAGCAGAATATGAAAACATTAAAAAAGGTATTGAATTAGGGGAAATCTCCAAACTTTTAGGAGCTACCTTTTAGATAAATGGATGTGTGATTATGGTTAAAGTTATTCATACAAGTGGAAAACGTAAAACAGCTATCGCAAGAGGTACTGTTCAAGAAGGAACTGGTAAAGTAAGAATTAACAGAATTCCTTTAGAACTTTATTCTCCTGAGCTTGCAAACTTAAAATTACAAGAACCATTAACCTTAGCTGGAGACTTAGCTAATGAAGTTGATATCAACATCAAGGTTGTTGGTGGAGGAGTAATGGGTCAAGCTGAAGCTGCACGTATGGTAATTGCAAAAGGACTTGTTCAATGGTCTCAAGACATGGATTTAAAAGAAAAATTCATACAATATGACAGAACCATGTTAGTTGGTGACCCAAGACGTTCAGAACCTAAAAAATATGGTGGTCCTGGAGCAAGAGCTCGTAAACAAAAAAGTTACAGATAATTACTCTGTAATTTTATTTTATTTAAATTAAAAAGATGATATAAATGATTCCTATTAGATGCTTAAGTTGTGGAAAACCAATATCAGCTTACTTTAATGAATATAAAATTAGAGAAATTGGCGGCAAACGATTATATGAAGAGTTAGAAGACCGTGATTTAACTAGTAATTTTATGGATCAATTGATTATTGAAAGAAAAGAAGTTAAAGAGGTTTTGTCTGACTTAGGATTACGTGGTACTTATCCTGAAGAGGATCCTAAAGATATTTTGGATGACTTAGGTTTAACTAGATACTGTTGTAGAAGAATGTTAATTTCCCATGTTGAAACCTGGGAATAATTCAAAAGCGTAGGGATATTGTATTATAATAGTATAATCTTGGTAAAATATGCCTAATAATGGAAGTAATATTCATGAATGTTGAAAAAAAATTTACAAGGTTTGAAAGGGCTAGACTTCTTGGAGCTAGAGCAATTCAAATATCAATGGGTGCTAAACCATTAGTTGATATTAAAGAATCATTAGATCCAATTGATATAGCTTATGAGGAGTTCAAAGCTGGAGTTTTACCATTAGATGTTATTAGGGATGAATAAATAGTTTTTCTATTTATTCTCATAATTATTTAACAAAAATAAAAAATACCAATATAACTCTATAAAGAAACTTACTGATTTTTTTAAGGAGTATAGATTATATGGTAATAAATTAATTGACACTGAGGTGTTTTTTTTGGATAGTGTAATAGAAGATGTCCAAGTTCGTAAGATTTTGGACAGCAGAGGAAACCCAACTATTGAAGTAGATGTAGTTACTTGGAATGGTTTTGGTAGAGCTGCTGCACCAAGTGGGGCAAGTACTGGCTCTAGGGAAGTTGTATCTTTTCCAGATGGCGGAGTGGATTTAGTAGTCCGTGAAATGGAAGATTTCATAGCTTCTGAATTAATTGGTATGGATGCTGAAGATATAACTACTATCGATGAAGTATTAAGGGAAATCGATGGTACTGATAATTTGGCAGCTATTGGTGGTAACACTACTGTAGCAATATCCATGGCTGTAGCTAAAGCTGCTGCTGAATCTTATAACATGCCATTATACAAATACATTGGTGGAAATTTAGTCAATGAATTGCCATTTCCTTTAGGAAATATGATGAATGGCGGAGCACATGCGGGCGTAAATGCACCAGATATTCAAGAATTCCTGGTTGTTCCAATTGGAGCCACTAGTGTTAGTGAAGCCATCTTTGCAAATGCTGCCGTTCATAAAAAATTAAAAGTATTAATTCAAACTAAAGATGCCAATTTTACTGGTGGCAAAGGAGATGAAGGAGGATGGGTGCCAAACATTACCAATGATTCCGCTTTGGAAATTCAAGCTAAGGCATGTGAAGAGGTTGGTGATGAACTAGGTATTGAAATTAGACCTTCTTTAGACATGGCAGCTTCTGAATTGTGGAATGCAGATGAGCAAAAATATGTTTATGCTCAAGATGGTGTTAAAAGGGACACCGGAGATCAAATTGATTTCGTAAAGGATATCATTGATACTTATAAAATGTTTTATGTAGAAGACCCATTCGATGAATCTGATTTCGAAGGATTTACAGAGTTGACTTCAAAAGTTGGGGATAAATGTTTAATTTGCGGCGATGATTTGTTTGTAACCAATAAAGAATTATTGGCTAAGGGCATTGAAATGAATGCTGCAAATGCTATTATCATCAAACCTAATCAAATAGGCTCATTATCTGAAACTTATGCTACTGTAAAGCTAGCAAAAGAAAATGATGTCGTGCCTGTTGTTTCCCACAGGTCTGGTGAAACAACTGATGAAACTATTGCCCATTTAGCCGTTGGTTTTTCATCTCCTATGATTAAAACCGGAGCTATTGGTGGCGAAAGGATAGCAAAATTAAACGAACTTATCCGTATCGAAGAAGAACTTTCAAATCCTCAAATGGGCAACTTTTAGAAATATTAAGGGAGTGAGTTTAATGGCAAAAGTAACTATTGATTACGATAAATGTGATGGTGCTGACTGTGCAGAATGTTCTGACGTTTGCCCAATGGAAGTTTTAGTCCTCGAAGGGGATAAAATTACAATCAACAATCCAGAAGATTGCAGTTATTGTGAAGTATGTATGGACGTATGTCCTAATGAATGTGTAAACATTGAAGATGAAGATTAAATATAATAAAAAAGGTGATTATTAATGACTAACGAACTTTTAATAGACTTAGACAATTATTTAGCAGCAGGTTTACATATCGGAACCCAACAAAAAACAAGCGATATGGAAAAATACATATTCAGAGTAAGATCTGACGGTTTATATGTTTTAGATATTCAAAAAACTGATGAAAGAATTAGACAAATTGCAAAACTTTTAGCAAAATACGACCCTGAAGACATTTTAGTAGTAGCTACCAGACAATATGGTCAGGCTCCTGTTAAAAAATTCGGTGAAATAACTGGCGCTAAAACTATTCCTGGCAGATTTATTCCTGGAACTTTAACAAACCCTAATTATGCTAAATTTATTGAACCAAAAATCATTGTCGTAACTGACCCAAGATCAGATGCACAAGCAGTATTAGAATCCAAACAAAATGGTATTCCTGTTGTTGCATTATGCGATACTGAAAACTTACTCAGTTTTGTTGATATTGCTGTACCTGTAAACAACAAAGGTAGAAAAGCTATTGCATTAGTTTACTGGTTACTTGCAAGACAAATCTTAAGAGAAAGAGGCGACATCCCAGAAGATGGTGACTTAGATATTGAAGCAACCGACTTTGAACTTAAATTCTAAATGAGTTAAATGATAAGAAAACCTGCTGTTGCTGGAGCATTTTATCCAGCCGACCCCGAAGTGCTGATAAAAACTATTGAAAATTGTTTTTTAGATGATTTCGGAGTTGGCAAAATACCCGATATGGGCAAATTTGATGGTGTAGACTATCCTATTAATGTTATGGTTCCGCATGCGGGTTATCGATATTCAGGTGCAGTGGCAAGTCATAGCTACTGCAAGTTAGTTCAAAATGGTTTTCCTGAAGTTTTTATTATATTAAGTCCTAACCATACGGGTTTTGGTAGTGAAATTTCCGTGTTCAATGAAGGTCAGTGGGATACTCCTTTGGGGAGTGTTGAAGTTGACAGCGAATTTGCAGACGCTTTGATTTCCAAATCTGATATTGCGACTGCCGATTTTTCAGCCCATATTCGTGAACACAGCATTGAAGTTCAGCTACCTTTCTTACAATATTTTTCAAGTGACTTTAAGATAGTTCCAATAACCATAGGTTCTCAAAATTTTTCCACTTCAAGCGATTTGGCAAAGGCTATTTTTGAGGCAGGAAATGAATTAAACAAATCTTATTGTGTTATTGCAAGCACTGATTTGTCCCATTTCAACAATCAAGAAAAAGCCAATAAAGTCGATGGATTTGTTTTGGAGGATATCGCTGAAATGAATGAATTTAAACTTTTTGAGGAAGTTATTCAGTATAATATTACAATGTGTGGCTATGGTCCGGTAATGACAACTATTCTAGTTTCAAAAATGTCTGATAAGAATGCTTGTGAAATATTGGAATATAAAACCAGTGGAGATGTTACAGGGGATTTCACTTCTGTTGTAGGGTATGCTTCAGGTATTTTTAAATAAGGTGTATCAATGATAGCTAAAGCTTCAGCTCCCGCTAAAGCAATTTTATTTGGGGAACATTCAGTTGTTTATGATGAACCAGCTATAGCTGGAGCAGTAAATAAAAGGGCATATGTTACTGTTAAGGAATCTGAATGTGATAGGTCTATTTTTAGAGCTCCTAATATAAATTTTGAAGCTGAATTGCTTACAAGAGAGAAAAAATACATTTTATTGAAAGGAAAACCAGGTATTATTAGATATATTTTAGAATCTCTTTATAGAGTACATGACCATACTCCAATAGAAATTACATTGCATTCAAATGTTCCTATTGGTTCTGGACTTGGATCATCTGCGGCAGTTACAGTTGCTACTTTAGCCGCATTATACCGTTATCATAATATTCGTTTTAATAAAAAGTCTCTAGCTCATGATGCCCATATGGTTGAACAAGCCGTTCAGGGGGTTGCTAGTCCGTTAGATACTTTAGTTTCTACTTATGGGGGACTTGTTTATTTGTCCCGCAACAAAAAAGTTGAGCATTTCAACGTAAACTTCAATGTTCCTTTTGTTGTAGGCTATACTACTAAGCATGGAAATACTGGAAAAATGGTAAAGGATGTAAGAAATCTTAAAAATAGAAATCCAAAAATTATAAATCCAGTAATAACTGCCATGGGCAATCTGACTAATTATGCAAAACAGGCCATTTTAAAAAGGGATTTCAATAAGGTTGGAGAATTAATGAATATTAACCATGGATTTTTAGATGTTTTAGGTGTTAATACATTGGAATTGTCCAGGATGGTATATAATGCAAGGGAAGCCGGTGCTATTGGTTCTAAAACTACAGGTGCCGGTGGTGGAGGCAGCATTATTGCACTTTGCCCGGGCAAGGTTGAACAAGTGGCTGAAGCTATTGAACGTGATGATAATATTTTAAAAATCCATTTCACTCGAAAAGGAGTTTCTTCAAGAGTTTATAAGTGATTTTATGATAATTTTAAAAATTGGTGGAAGTATTCTGACCAATAAAGATTCGGCTGAAAGTGAAATTGACAGCAAATCTCTTAAAAGAATAGCATCTGAGATTAAGTCTTCTCTTGACAGGTCAGACAAACAATTAATCATTGTTCATGGTGCCGGATCATTTGGACATCCGCCAGCTAAGGAATATAAAATTGGCGAGCCATTTCAAAAAGATGAGTATCCTCAAAAAAGGATAGGATTTTGCAAAACTCAAAATGCTGTTAAGAAATTAAACATGCTTATTTGTGAAGCTTTTATTGAAGAAGGCCTGCCTGTAGTGGCCATCCCTGCTTCAAGTTTCATGACAGCCACAAATAAAAGAATCACTGATGGAAATTTGAGTTCATTTAAAAAATATTTGGATAAAGGTTTCATTCCTGTAATATATGGGGATGTTGTTTTAGATAGTCAATTAGAAATTTGCGTTATTTCTGGAGACCAATTAATCCAATATTTGGCCGTTAATCTTAATCCGGATAGGGTTATTTTAGGAACAGATGTTGATGGAGTTTACAGTAAAAACCCTAAAACACATGAAGATGCAATATTTTTTGATAGATTTTCGTCACTTGAAGATTTGGATACATTGGAAGGAACTACAAACGTGGATGTTACTGGAGGAATGGTTGGAAAAATCAAAGAACTTTTATATTTAGCAGATTTGGGAATTGAATCTAAAATAATAAATGCTGAAGTTAATGATAATATTTTTAAAGTATTGGAAGATGAAAAGGTCAAAGGAACCGTAATTTCAAGGGGAAATTAGGAAAATGATTTCAGATAGAAAATTAGAGCATTTATTAATTTGTGAAAATTATGATGTGGAGTTTAAAAATAAAACAACTGGATTTGAAGATATTGAATTAATCCACAATGTATTGCCTGAAGTAGATAAAAACGAAATTGATTTATCAACTTCCGTATTTGGCAAAAAATTAGACTCTCCTTTATTTATAACAGCAATTACTGGTGGCCACCCTGCCGCAAAATCTATAAATGAACAATTGGCTATTGCTGCTGAAAATAATAATATTGCCTTAGGAGTAGGTTCTCAAAGGGCTGCATGCGAACACCCTGAACTTGCAGACACATACACTGTTGTTAGGGAAAATGCTCCAAATTGTTTGCTTGTCGGAAATATAGGTGCACCACAACTTAATTTGGCAGAAAAAGCCGTTGAAATGTTGGATGCAGATATATTAGCAATTCATTTAAATCCTCTTCAAGAGTCAATTCAGCCTGAAGGCGATTTGGATGCAAGAGGTTACACTAATTTAATCAGCCAGATTACAGAATCTGTAGATATTCCAGTGCTTGCAAAAGAAACCGGTTGTGGAATATCAGCCGAATCAGCTGAAACATTAGTTGATGCGGGCATTGATTTCATTGATATTGAAGGTGCTGGAGGAACCAGCTGGGCCGCAGTTGAAACATACCGGGCTGAAGACAAGTACTTCGGTGAAATATTTTGGGATTGGGGAATCCCTACTGCAATTAGCACTGTCGAAGTGACAAATGCAGTTGATGTACCAGTCATTTCATCCGGAGGTATTAGAAATGGTCTTGAAGCCGCAAAGGCTATTGCTCTTGGAGCAGATGCCGTGGGTATGGCATTGCCATTTTTGAAAAATTGCACATCACAAGAACAACTTAATGAACTTATTAACAAATTTAATGATTCACTTAGAATCGCAATGTTTTTAGTAGGGGCTAATAACATTGAAGAGCTAAAACAATCTAATTTAGTCATTCGAGGAAAAACAAGGGAATGGTTAAATGAGAGAGGAATTAACACAAAAAATTATTCAAGGAGATGAAACATGAGTGTAGAAGTAATCGCTATAGGAGGATATCAGGAAGTCGGAAAAAACATGACTGCTGTTAGAATCGGCGAAGACGTTATAATATTTGATATGGGAATTCATCTTGACAGAATCAGCATGCACGAAGATACTGACATTGATAGAATGCATAGCTTAGATTTAATTGAAAGAGGGGTTATTCCCGATGATACATTGATGAAGGATGTGGACGGTAAAGTAAGGGGAATCGTATTCTCTCACGGTCACTTGGACCACATTGGTGCGGTAGCTAAATTAGCTCATAGATATGATGCGCCGTTAATCGGAACACCATATACTGCCGCTTTAATCGAAAAACAGATTAAAGGAGAACGCAAATTCAAGGTAACTAATCCGATTAGGCCACTTAACCCTGGAAGTCAAATGAAATTGTCAAAGGACATTACTTTGGAATTTGTTCAATCAACACACAGTATTCCACAGGCAGTATTTCCGGTTTTACATACTCCGGAAGGAGTAATTGTTTATGCATTGGATTTCAAGTTTGATAATCATCAAAAAGTTTCTCCACCTCCAGATTATAAAAGATTAAGAGAGCTTGGAAGAAAAGGAGTGCTTGCATTAATTGTTGAAACCACCAATGCCATAAATTACAATGAGGTTAAAACCCATTCGGAGCGTATTGCAAAAAACATATTGGAAGATGTGATGAAAGGACCTCTCCAAGAGAGAACCGGGATGATTGTTACAACATTTTCTTCACATGTTGAACGTGTGCAGGCCATTGCAGACATTGCAAAGAAAAGCCATAGGGAAATATTTTTCTTAGGCAGATCCATGGAGCGTTTTTGCGGTATTGCTCAAAAATTAGGAATACTGAAATTACCAAAAAATGCCAGTATTTTCGGTTCTCCAAAAGCAGTAAATAAAGCTTTAATGAGAGCTGATGAAGACAGGGCAAATTATTTACTTGTAACTACAGGTCACCAAGGTGAACCTGATGCATTACTCCCAAGAATAGCTAATGGCAGAACTCCATTCAATATTAAAAAAGGAGATAATGTAATCATTTCTGCACCGATTATTCCAAACCCAACCAATGCTGCAAACAGGCATATTATGGAGAGGAGATTAAAATTAAAGGGTGCTAGAATTTATCCGAATGCTCACGTTTCCGGACACGCTGGAAGAGAAGACCACAGGGAATTCTTGCGAATGTTAAAACCGCAACACATCATTCCAGCACACGGGGACTTATCAATGCTTGCGGCTTACGCTGAACTTGCTGAAGAAGAAGGTTATAGAATTGGATATGATATTCATATCTTAAGAAATGCTCAAGCACAAGTTTTTAAAGGTTAGACGAGGGATATGATGAGTGATGTAAAAGAAGTGTTAGGAAATTATTCAACTGACATTACAAAAACTATTGAAGACGAATTGGCAACTATTACTCCTGATAATCTTGCAGAAGCATCAGTTTATCTTACAAGAGCTGGTGGAAAAATGCTTAGACCGGCTTTAACTTTAATTGTTGCTGAGGCTGTTGGTGGAAAACGTGAATCTGCACTAAAATCTGCTGCAGCTATTGAATTGATTCATACATTTTCACTTATTCATGATGATATCATGGATGATGATGATATGAGGAGAGGAATGCCTTCTGTTCATAAGGTTTGGGGTGAAGATGTAGCAATCCTAGCAGGGGATACTTTATTTTCAAAGGCTTTTGAAATAATTATCGGAACTGAGGGAACAACTTCTGATCAAAACAATAAAGCATTAGCTACAGTTGCAGATGCATGCGTTAAGATCTGTGAAGGTCAAGCTTCAGACATGGGATTTGAAGATAGATTTGACGTAAGCGAAGATGAATATATGGAAATGATTTTCAAAAAGACCGGTGCATTGATAGCGGCTGCCACTAAAGCTGGTGCCATCATGGGTGGTGCATCAGATGAAGTCATTGATGCGATGTATGAATATGGTCGTTTAATTGGTCTAGCTTTCCAGATTCAGGACGATTACCTTGATTTGGCTTCAGATGAAGAGACATTAGGAAAACCGATTGGATCTGACATTGGAAAAGGCAAGATGACAATAATCGCAATTAAAGGTTTGGCTAGTGATGATGATGGCAGATTGCTGGAATTGTTAAAAGATGAAAATAATTCTGAAGATGATATAGCTGAAGCAATTGAAATTTTAACAAATTGTGGTGCTATTGAATATGCTCGCAATTTGGCACTAGAATCTGTAGAGAAAGCAAAACAAGTACTTGAAATATTGCCTGATTCTTCATCTAAACAGGTACTTGCAAACATTGCTGATTTTGTACTTGAGAGAAGTGCATAATTTCTCTCATTTCTTTTAATTTTTTTGTTATCTTGAGTCATTTTTAATTTTTTTTCAGCTATAATACTTTTCACATAGCTCTTATTACCTATTTTTGATTTAATCGAGTTTAATAAGATATAACTGATTTTTATTATTCTATTTTAAATTTAGATAAGTTTAATAAGGATTAATGTTAAACTAATGTGTAATCAAGTTAAGGTGAAATTATGAGTTGTTGGAAATATTGGGGCAAACTCGAGGAAATTGCAGATAAATTGTCATCATATGGTGATTTGGATAAATATGGGGATTCTGCATTGGATGATGTGAATCTTGATGAAATTATTGAGATATTGGATGATGTTGAAATCATTGCGCATGATAAGTCAATTGATTTTGACTCAGCAAAGCATATTCTTGATGATGAGAAGATGAATAAGGCATTAAAGTTAATTAGGAAATTTTATGTTTATGTTGGTGCCAGACTTGAAACTGAAAATGCTCTAAAAATTTTAGAATCAGATAATCCGACTGAAACATTAGACTCATTCCATTTCTATGATAGATACATTGGTTTAATTGAAAACGAACGTCAATTGGCCAAGTTTAATGACCAAAAGACCTTTGTATTTTTAGGTTCAGGCCCTCTTCCATTAACATTGATAATGTTTAATAAGGTATTTGGATGCAAATGCATTGGAATAGAAATGCAAGAAAATGTTGCTGAGTTATCAAGGAAGGTGCTAAAAAGATTAGGTCTTGATAAGGATATTGAAATTGTCGTTGGCGATGAAACCGTTATAGAATCACTGGATTACGATATTTTAATGGTTGCAGCACTTGCAGAGCCTAAAGAAAGAGTGTTCTCTAACATCTGGGAGTATGTGGATCCGAGCACGCCTGTAATTTATAGGACATATACTGGTATGAGGGCTATTTTATATGCTCCGGTTCTTGATAAGGATACTAGAGGATTCCATAAAGAGGTAATGGTTCTTCCAACCGGTAATACAAACAACACTTCTGTTTTAATTAGGAAAGTTATTTAATTTTGTTTTTTGATTCCAGATTTCTCTGGAATCAATTTTATGTTAGCTTTTGTGAAGTAATCGCTTGAAATTTCTACATGTTTAAAGCAACGATAGTATATGAATTTAATTCAAAGAAGTGAGTCTATGAATGTTTTGAAAGAATACATGTAGAAATTTCCGTGTTTTTGATAATAACGCGTATTATCGTTACTGATTATGTTTAAAGCATTATATATCTTTTTTTATTTGTTTCTAGTACAATTTTTCAAAATAGGGACAATATTGCGGTTCTGGGTAAATTTCTCCTTATTGGGTAAATTTTATTAACTATTTTTACACAAATTAATTTCATGAAAGGTATTTTAGGTGCAATCTGCGGAGACATTATAGGTTCAACAAGAGAATTTAATTCTATAAAGACTAAGGATTTTAATCTTTTTACAAAAAAATCCATTTTCACTGATGATACAATAATGACATTGGCTATCGCAAAGTGGCTATGTGAGGATAAAGATTCGAGGGATGTTTTGATTAAAAACTTAAAGTATTTCGGAAATCAATATCCTCATGCTGGCTATGGGGGAATGTTTAAAAAGTGGCTTTCCCAGGAATCACCTGAAGGTTATGGAAGTTGGGCTAACGGTTCGGCAATGCGCGTTTCACCATGCGCATGGGCTGCTGAAAGCTTGGAAGAAGCACAAAAGCTGGCTGAATTGTCTGCAATAGTAACTCATGACCATCCAGAAGGAGTTAAGGGAGCTCTTGCAACATCCGATGCAATCTATCTGGCTCGCATAGGGGCCAGCAAAGATGAAATCAAAAACCATGTTGAGGTTAGGTACCAATATGATTTAAGCAGGTCTTTGGATGAGATACGACCCTACTATTCGTTTGATGTATCCTGTGCTGGAAGCGTTCCCGAATCAATAATCTGTTTTCTTGAAGCCGGTGACTTTGAGGACACGATTAGAAACGCTGTTTCTTTAGGTGGTGATGCCGATACTCAAGCGGCCATTGCGGGAAGCATTGCATCAGCTTATTGGGATATTCCTAGAGATATTGCATATAAATCCATTCATCGCTTGGATTATAGGCTTTTGAATGTTTTGATTGAGTTTGAAGAAGAATTTCTTTAATTTTTGGATTTTTTCTTTAGCTTTTTCAGCTGATTCATAAAGCGGTCATCATAGTTTTTAGCTATCTCTTCGTATTTGTTCCATATTCCAATGGCAGTTTCGGGAATGACGTTTCTTTTGTCTTCTGAAAATTTAGTGTATGTGTGCAGCATTTCCCTTGAATCGCAAATCATCACTTTGACAAAGGGGATGTCTGCTTTTTGAATGTTGATTTTGTTTTCTTTGAAAAATTCGATTATTTCAAATTTTTCATCGTTGATGTAACATGTTGGGGAAGCCAAGATGTTAACTTCCAGGTCTTTCCTGTATTTCAGTGCGCCTGCTAGCGCTTCGCCCTCTCCTTCGAATAGGAAACCTATTCTCATGTTGATTGAAGTTTTTGCCCTTTTTATTATTTCGATTTCCTGGTTTATGATTTTTTCAACACCGTATATTCTCCAGATTGGGGCTTGTACCTGACTCATCCCGTTTTCATAAACATTGGTCAGTCTTGTTATCGTATCATCAATTTCAGAGTCAATTTTTTCTTTTTCACGGCTTAAAACTTCAACTGGGGATTTGACGATATATGTCAGTGGCCTTCCGTCTTCAATTTCTATGAAATTCTTTTCGCTGAGCTTCTTTAGCACATCATATATTTTGCTTCGAGGAATGCTTGATTTTTCAGACACTTCAAATGCCGTGGCCTGAATTAGTGATGTCAGCGTTACATATGCCTGTGCTTCATACATTGTAAGTCCAATTCCTTTCAGTATAGCTATATTCTCATCCATGATATTATTCTAATCTTCATATTATATAAAGTATTACTACTTTTAACCCTTGGATAGTGACAAAATCTTTAAATACTCTTTAAATATAATTTTAATTAACTACTAAAAAAGAGGTAATTAAAATGGCAGATGGATTAGATATGTTTTGTTATCAATGTTCCCAAACCGCTCATGGTACCGGTTGTACAGTAAGTGGAGTTTGCGGTAAGAAACCAACAGTGGCAAGATTACAAGATAACTTGATCTTCACTATGAAAGGAATCAGTGCATATAACTACAATGCAAATGTTTTAGGAAAAGTAGACCCTGAAATCGATGCATTCTTAACCAAGGGATTGTACACCACATTGACCAACGTCAACTTTGATGTGGAGGATTTAGTTGCACTTGCTCTTGAAGCGGGTAAAACAAGTGTGGACGTAATGAGATTGCTCAAGGATGCACACATTGAAGCATATGGGGAACCACAACCTGTAGATGTTAAAGTCGGAGCACAGGAAGGTCCGGCAATCATCGTGACAGGTCACGACTTGAAAGCCTTAGAAGAGCTATTAAAACAAGTGGAAGGAACAGATATTAAAGTCTACACACACTCTGAGATGTTGCCAGCTCATGGATATCCTGGATTGAACAAATATGAAAACCTGGCAGGGCAATTGGGCGGAGCATGGCATGACCAAAGAGCAGTCTTCAAAAAATACAATGCGGCAATCGTTGGAACAAGTAACTGCGTATTGCCAGCACTTGACTCATATAAAGAAAGAATGTTCACAATGGATGTAGCAAAACTTGAAGGCGTAAAAACAGTTGAAGATTATGATTTCTCCGAAGTAATTGAATGTGCAAAATCTCTTGGAGGCCTTGAAGCTGAAGAGTTAACCACAATCACTACCGGATGGAGCGCTGGAGCTATTGTAGAGCATGCCGATAAGATTAAGGAATTGGTTCTGGATGGTAAAATCAGGAGATTCTTTGTTGTCGGAGGATGTGACAAGGCAGCTAAACACAATGACTACTACAGGGAATTTGTTGCAAACTTGCCTGAAGACACAGTCATATTGACATTAGCCTGCGGCAAATACAAGTTCAATGACTTGGATTTAGGAGACATTGAAGGAATTCCAAGATTGCTGGATGTGGGTCAATGTAACGATACCATTGTTGCAGTTGATGTGGCCCTAGCTTTATGTGATTTATTTGAAATGGAATTGAACGAATTGCCATTAACTATTGTGCTCAGTTGGATGGAACAGAAAGCCGCTGCAGTACTCTGGGCATTGCTTTACCTTGGAAAAACCGACATGTGGATCGGACCGGTACTTCCTGCATGGGCAAACGAAGACATTTTAAATGTCTTGGTAGAAAACTACAATTTGACTCCAACCACTGGAGATGCAATTGCAGACATAAAAACAATCATGGGGGAATAACTTATGAATGAGGATATTAAAGCCAAAGCTTTAGATATCCATTCATTATTGGATTATCAAAAAGACAGTGTTGTAAGTCGTGAAGTAATTAAAAAGGAGTTGGGAACAGTCACATTTTTTGCCTTTGATCAAGGTCAGGGGTTATCAGAACATTCTGCTCCTTTTGATGCGATGGTTCAGGTTATTGACGGTGAAGCGGAAATCACAATTTCTGGTGTAAAAAATACTGTTAAAGCTGGCGAGATTATTATCATGCCTGCAAATGAACCTCACGCACTGCAAGCCGAAAATAGCCCATATAAGATGATTTTAACTATGATTAAATCAGACTGAAATCATATTTTAACAAAAAATATAATAATCACCTATAACAAATACAGTTATAGGTGATTTTTTTATGAAAGACTATACCATCACAGAAGACATACTATTCACAAATTTTATAAGAAGCAAACCAAACATATCCGAAGCAACAAAAACACACTACAAAGCAGCATTAACCAAATTCTACAAAGCAGTACAACAACCATTACAAACCATAATCGAAAACTGTAAATCCCAACAGGACAGAGTAATCGAGAAAACCATCTCTCAGGGTACTGATTCAGAAGGAAACAAGATAATAGAAAAACAGGTAATGACATTTGATGTTAACAGCCCAGAATCATATATCAACATCTACATCAACACTTTCATAAATTACTGCAAAGAAACCAACATCAAAACCAATTCCATTAATAATTACCTCACACAAATCCTAGCAATACTAACATTCTACGGAATAAAATTACCCGACATTGAAAAATTTGACAGAACACCCTCAAAATGGAATTTATTATCCAAAGAAGATTTCAAATTCATAATAAATGATTGCTCATTAATGTACGCAGGATTAATCAAATTCCTAATGAGTACAGGAATGAGATTAAGCGACGCATTAAGTTTAAGCATTGGAGATTATATGAACGCAACCTCACAATATCATGATTATGTGACAGTTGAAGATTTCATAGATAACGCCCCTGCAGATATGATGGGATACTGGAAATTCAATCCTGGAAAAACACAAAGATTCAACATTGAATGCCAAACATTTAATGATCCCGAATCCAACAATCTAATTTTACAACATCTACGAAAATTAAAAGACGAATATTATCCAAACAAAAATCAAGAAAAAGGATTGAATCTAAAACCATCTAAAGATGATGCTTTATTCGGTTCTCAAAAAGCATATTTCAAAAGAAACTTAACTCAAGATTCAGTTTCAGACACCCTATATAAGAAAAACCTTAAATTAAGAAAACATCATATTGCAATGATTGATGAAAAAATAAAAAAGGGCGAGTTAAGTATTGAAGACAGGGACAAAATGATTGATAAAATTCCTAAGTTTCATGCCCATAGTTGCAGAAAGTTTTTCAGTTCAATGATTGCTAAAAATTGTGGAAATATCCGTATTTGCGCTATTCTTGAAGGTCATACTAGTCCAATTAAAACTGATGGAAGTTATATTGAAATAGATGTTACTGAAATCAAGGAAGCGTATCTATCTGCTATTCCTGATTTAAGTTTGGAAAATACTGAAACTAAAACTTATACCTCTGAAGTAAGACGTGAGATGGAAGCTAAAATTGAAGCATTGCAATCACAAAATAAAGAGTTGGAATCCAAAGTGCAGAATAAAGATGATGCAATCAATAATATGGAAGAACGTTTATCAAACGTTGAAAAAATGTTTGCAAATGTAGATGAGTTAAGTGACGAGGATATACTCAGTTTATTTGCAAGAAGAAAACAGACATAATTAAATGTTTGAAAATAAATTATTCAAAAGATTTGTAAAAGAAAGAAATTTAAAAGAATCAACGGCCAATGGTTATGAATCTGCATTAAAACATTATTTGAAATTCCATAAGAAGTCTATTGATGAATTAATGCAGGAAGCCATTACCGATGAGGAAAATAAAATACCTTTAAAAGACCGTAACGTTAAAAAACGTTTGTTGAATTACCGAAGTTATCTTCTTAAGAGTAACTGTTCACCAAACACAGTTAGAACATATTTTACAAAAGTGAAAACGTTTTATATTCATTTTGATATTGAAATTCCTCATTTACCTGATGCTAAATATAATAAACTTTATGAAACTAATTATCTTGACTTACCTACTTATGAACATATTCGTAAAGCTTGTGATAATGTACTGTAGACCTTAAGGCGGTTATATTATTCATGTCCCCTTCAGGAACTGCCAAGGCCGAAACCTTAAGTCTTAATGTAAATCAATTTATTCAAGGAACTTCATCTTACCACAATGGGGGATCATTAGAAGTGATACTTGAAACTTTGTCTCACAAAAGAAATGTTGTTCCAACTTTTTATCTTCGACGTATTAAGACTGATAAGTATTATTATACTTTCTGCATTCCTGAGGCCACTAAGTATATTGTGAAGTATTTGCAGTCACGTAAAGATTGGAGTTTGGATGATAAGTTGTTTGATTTTACCGCTTCTGGTTTGTTGAATAAGTTTCAAGAGATTAATGACCGTATGGGTTGGGGTTTCAAGGGAAAATATCGTTTTTTCCGTGCTCATACTCTCCGGAAGTTTCATGCTAGTAATATTGGTTTGGCTGCTGAATATATTGACGAGTTGCAAGGTCGTAGTAAGAATTATGTTCATTCTACTTATATTAAGACTAATCCTGATAAGTTGAAGAGGATTTATAAGTCTGCTATGAGTAATGTGATGATTTATAATTTGGATGAGCCTGATGTGGTTAATCAGGAGTTTACTATTGTGGTTTATGTTTTTCTTTCGGGGAAAGAATATAATATTTTGTGATTTTATTATTTTTTTTAAAATTCTGTTATTATATATATTATCATAAAATTTTTTATTAACAGATAAGTTTATATACAACAGAATATATAAGTAACAATTAGCACTAAAACAACTTCCTTTTGTTTTAATGCCAAAGATGATAAAAAAATGTATGAAGCAGAGTTTATATTTATTCGGTGTAAAAAAACCTTAATTTAAGAGTGATTAAAAAATATGAAAAATGATATAAAAATGGAGAAAAACCTATGATGATTGCAAATACCAAAATATACAAAAACTTCCAAACTTCTATACCAAAAGAAGTAAGAGAAGCTTTTGATATTAATAATGATACAATTGTGGAATGGGGTATAACTGATGATGGGCAACCAGAAGTTAACTTCAGAAACAAAGTCAAATTAAATGATATTATTGGTATTGTAAAAACAGAGGAAGTTACAAATAGTGTGCAATTAAAGAAAGAGGTTTATTTAAAATGAGTAAATATTTCTTTGACAGTTCATTTATAATTGCATTAGCGTTAGATAATGACAGTAATAAAAGCAAAGCTTTGGAACTTACAGATTTATTATCTGAAGAGTGTTACATTGGAGACAATGTAATAGAAGAAGTTGTGAATGTTGTTAACCTCAAAGGGGATGCTAATAAAGCAGAAACTATTTATTACTTCATGATGGATAACTTTAAAGTTATAAATGAACATGAGATATCAAATTACAATACAAAGACAATTAAAGTATTTAACAAGTTCAACGGCAAATTAAGTTATACTGATTCAAGTATGATTGTAACTGTGCTGGAGTATGATATTGATTATCTTGTCACTTTTGACAATGAATTCAAAAGAGAAGAACGAATAAATGTAATGGGTATCTAAAAATAATTTATTTCGTGGAGGGAATGTTTTAGAGTGAAGTTTCCCCCATTCTTTTTTTCAATGTATTTTTATTATTATAATGTATATTTTTTTATAATATGACTCGCAAAGATATAAGTAATTAACTAAAAATGGAGGGTCACTAATTATGGGTACAAAATTATCAGCAAAAGAGTTTATATTACTGCTATTAAATTCAGATAATCAAAAACCGATAAAAGGAAATTTATTTTTCCAAAAAGAAATGTTCTTAATTGTTGAAGAAGTTTATCCTGAATTACGGGAAGAATTAAATTTTATCCCTTATAATTATGGACCATATAGTTTTAATTTAGTTAATATTCTGAAAAATCTTAAAAAAGATAATTTAATTACTTTTGAAGATTTTGATGGTAATGAATATTCAATTACCTCTGAAGGTGAAGAATACCTTAATAAAATTGATTTTCCAAAGGATATCATTAAAAAAGTTAATCGGCTTAAAATTGGGTCAAATAAATTAGGATATAAAGGATTATTACGTTATGTTTATTTTAATTATCCTAAATATACAAAAAATTCAAAAATTAAAGATGATGTTTTGGGAGAATCATAATGGATTGGAATACTATTGTTCAAAATATTGATTTATGGAGAGGATTGATTTCAACTATTTTTTCGGCAGGAATTTACAAAATTATTGATGCTTATTTAAATAATTTACATATTCCTAATGATTGGGATACTTTTAAAAAGAGTTATGAATCAAAATTAGAAAAAATTATAGGGGCAAATTTAGAAGAAATTTCTAAAAATTTAGAAGAAATAATTGACCATACAAAAGAAAATCAAGGTAATGATGATGATGAAGAATCATTTAATTTAATTGAAGCTCATAAAATATTTTTTTTAGGAATAATAGATTCAATAAGATTTAGAACTTTTGAAAGAGAAATCAAACTTTTTTACATGGACTTAGTTTCATTGAAAAATAAAATAACTAGTTTATTCGCTGTTCTATTTGTATTTTGTATAATATGTGTTTCAGTAAGTTTCTTTAACAGTTTAATAACGTATGTGTTGATTATAATAATAGTATATTTGTGCTTTGAATTAGTTAAAGTGTATCTCAAATTTAGAAAAGTCGTTTCGGAGATATCAAATAAAATTGAAATTATTGATGAAAATTATAATAATGTGTTATCCTTTGGTGAAAAATATGGAAATTAAAAGTATTAAATTAGATAATGTTGATGAAAATACTCGTGCAATTACTATTAAAACTTCTGAAAGTGATATTGAAACTCCTAACAGGGCAATTTCTACTTCAGAAATCAATAAAATAAAAGGTATGAGAAACAGGGCAGATGAACCTCCAGGACCATTTGATGTTGTTGAAGAAGAATTTAATTGGCAAATTTACCAAACACCTTTGGAGTATACTCCCAAAGTTAGGCGTAATATTGATGGGATAAATGGTTTACGTAATAAGATAAATGCTGTAAGGTCTACTGTAAATACTCCAAAAAATATGCTTGAAGAAGAGGAGTATAAGAACATTCTTAAGTTAATTTATCCTAAGATTACTCAAAAAGATAAAATTGAAACTCCTTATATGACTGCTTTAATGGAAATACAATTACAAGCAGGTGTTGATGTTATTGTTATTCCTGAACCTTACTATAATTCTACTTATGAAGACTTTGTTAATAATTTAGAAACTTCTATTAAATTTTTAGAAGCTTCGGATAATGAAAAACCTATAATGCCTATTGTGGGTATTAAAACTAATAAAGACCGTTTTGTAAATAAGTTGGATTATATTTTAGACCAACATTTGAATCCGAAAAAAGATTTTGGATTGTTAGGTATATCTTGTAAAGTTTATAGTTCCCAGTTCAATTTGCACGTTCTTAGGGACATGTCTGATAAATTTGAAAAATATTGGATTCATGGTTTTGATGCTTTTAGAAATCAGGCGAAGAAGACTTTTTATAATCCTCATGCAGTTACAATTTGGGGTATTGATACTGTTGGAGTCACTCCTCAAGGGAGATATATTCCAGGGGTTACTGATGCTAGAAATGGCAATAATGGTAATCAAGAAATTAACTTAAGAATGTATACTGAAGATTCTTGGGGAATTCATAAAGGTTCTCAAACTTTTGTTGAAACTCATTTATGTAATTGTGATGGTTGTGATTATTATAGAAGGACTACTGATGTTGATAAATTACAGAATTCTTTAGATGTTCATGAGATTATCCAATCTCATAATCAGATTGTAGGTTCTAGACAGAATATTGAAGAGAATGAGTATTTAAGATTGGTTAGGGATAAACGTGATTTCAGAGATTATTATGAGAGTTCGGTAGGGGATATTTAATATTTTTTATTTTTTTCATTAATATTGTCTTAAAAATTCCATTAAATTATTTTAAACATTTAATATTTTGTATATTGATTGGTTTTCTTTTTTTTTAAACCAAAAGGTATTTAACTTCGTAAAAACTATTAAATTATAATATGTACGATAAAAAAAGGTGCTTAGTAGAACTAAGCAGTGGAAATGAAGAATCCCTGTTAAGGGTCATCAATGATTATGGGTTGATTCCTGCGGGGTCTACAGAAATATTGGATGCTACTAAACCCGTTAGACTTTTGGATCAAAATCGATTTATTGTTGATTTGGATTTTGTTTCTAGTTTTGAGGATTTTGAAGAGGAAGTTAACAAATTAGGTTTTGATTTTGTGTTTAGGGATATTGATACTCATGAAGAGATTACTTTTTAATCTTTTCATTTTTTCTATTTTTTTTAATTTTTTTTGTACATTTCACTATTTTTTCAAGTAATTTTTGGAAAGATACGCTATGTGTTTTTGTTGTTTTCGCTTGACAATTAATTATTATTATTATTGTATTAGTGAACATTGTTTAATTTTATTATATAAAAAGGTTTAAATATACAATCAACCAAATGTATAAAACAGGAACCATCAACCTAAAAACATAATAATTTTAAAACAAATAAATTATTATTAATTAAAGGTTGAAAAAAATTTTAAAGCAGTTTAATTTAGGAGATAAAAGGGTATGGCAAAAGATAAACTACCACCATTTGACAAAAGAGGATGCTTACCAGAAGGAATATACAATCCAACGATAGAAGACTTCATGGAAAGATTCGTAAAAGTAACTGAACGCAGAAAAGAATTATTTGGAAAATACCAAAAATTCACAAAACTATGCAATGAAGCAAAAGGAATCGAAGAACATTATTTAGATGGAAGTTATGTTAGAAACAAAGAAGAACCCGGAGATATAGATTTATTAATAACATTCGTTGAAAAAGATGTAACTGATGGTAATGGGATTCCTAATGATTATGCAAAAATCATTTTCAATCAACCAAGAATGAAATTTGAATATGAAATACATGTTTTTTATGCGAAAATCACTGATGAGTCAGATTCTGATGAAGAAAAAGAACATTGGGAGAATTATAAAAATTCATTTTTAGAATGGTGGGGAAATCATACTATTGATAGAGTAAATAACATAAATGATGAAAAAAAGAAGGGATTCATAGTTTTCAATAAAGATGATCTTCATGAAATAGGGGCATGATAACTATGGTAAAAAATAACCATAAATCCATTAAACAACAACTTGAAGAAGTTCAAAGTTTAATATTAGAAAATTTATATCTACAAGAAAAATACCCTGAAAAAAAATTTGGACTACAATTAGGTTTAGAATCTCTTAGAGATTTAGAAACTGAAATGTATGAAGCATTAAAACAAGAACAAGTTAATAAAAAAAGAGAAACCTGGGAATGGTGTTTCAAAGGAAATATGGTTCAAAATGGTTTTATCCCAATGAAAGAATATGGGGAATTATTGATAAATGGACAAGATTTGATAACCTCTTTATCTTCAGATCCTTTAAATCTTAATCAACCTTTACCTTATAATGAAAATAGGTTATTAGTTGCAGGGTCATGTTCAGGTTCATTAAGAGTATTATTACTTTCTGAACAAACAAAATTAGATACTGAAGAATCTCATAGTCCTATTAATGAAGCAATGATAAAATTAAATAAAATTTCTAATTATGAGGGGGATTTAAACGAATTCAATAATAAAGAGAATGTTGGTAAAAAACAAATGGCTCTTTATAGAAATTTTGTTAAATCTTTATCAGATATGAAATTAGATTTTGAAGTAAAAAAACCTTTACATAACGGGTCTGATAAATTAGTGTTTTCAATTGATGCTTTAAAATCTTTAAAAATAGCTAAATCATTTGAAAATAATAAAAAACATGAGGAAACTACTGAAACTGTTGAAGGAGTAATTCGTGCAGTTGATTTAGATGATTATAAATTTAAAATAGAGTCCCATTATGGAAATAGGAAACAAGTTATTAAAAGTGATTTTAATAAAAAAGATGAAGAGATTTTAGCATCTAAACTTAATAAAGAAGCATGTGTTGAGCTTAAAAATATTACTGAAGAATCAGTTGATAAAAGAGATAAAAGTGATTATGAGTTGCTGAGAGTGATTAGATAAGTTGTTATAGTGTGAAAATTAGAATTATTGTTTAGTGTAACATGTTATTGTAGAGGGTTGTGAAATCAGTTAATTTTCATTTAGTAAAAATTATACGAAAAAATAAATAACATAAAAGGGGGTATAGCAAACATGGCATGGGAAGTTGTAAGTGATGGATTAAACAAAGAAAAATTCAAAGCAGTTCTTTTATACATTATCAATAGATGTGAAAACAAACCAAATGTTGGAAAAACAGTAATATGTAAATTATTATATTTTTCTGATTTTAATTACTATGAAAAACATGAAAAATCTATAACTGATGAAACATATCTCAAATATGAACATGGTCCATTTCCATCTCATATTAATGAAATACTTGATGAAATGATTGATAATGGTATTATTGAATGGAAATCAGAAAATTATGGAGGTTACCCTCAGGATCATTATTATCTTAAAGAAGCTCCTGATTTATCTTTATTAAATACTGATGAATTAAGGGTAATTAATGATGTTATTGATAAAATTGGAGGTTGGTCTGCAGGAAAAGCCAGTAAATATTCTCATGGTGACTTGCCTTGGAAAATTGCAGAAGACAATGATGTATTAGATTATGAATATGTTTTTTATAGAGACCAAGAATATTCAGTGAGGGACTATGACAGAGAAATATATAATTAAATATCATCCAAAATTTGATAAAGAAGTCAATAAATTGATGAAAAAATGCCCATCACTTAAAGAAGATTTTGAAAGATTAACTAATGTATTATTGTTTCATTTAAAAACAGGAGACCATTATTTGCCTGATGATCAGTACCTTCAACTTCAGAGATTAAATGTTCCTTTTCCTGTTTTTAAAATTAAAAAATTCAGGTGTAAAGATATTCCTAAGGGGAACAGATCTGGTTTCCGGTTTATATTTATATTAAGTAGAAAACATCATGTGATTTATTTCACTGAGTGTTATTTTAAACGTAGTAATGAAATTGAAAATAGAAATAGGATTAGAAAAATTTGTTTGAATTATGAGAAATATTTTAATGAGTAATTAAGAAAAAAATAGTATTATTGTTTAGTGTAACATTGTTGTTTGTAGGTGAATGACTTTTTAGGAGAAATAGTTAAAAATAGTAAATGATTAAAAATAAGTATTGTGTAACATATTGTTGTAGGGGTTAAATTATGCCGTTAGAAGAAGTATTTCCAGATTCTCCATTTGAACCTTGGAGACCTGTATCTCATGAAAAATTTAAAGGTAGGGTAAAAGATAGAGATAAAATATTAAGAAGAATACCTCATGTTATTAAACATGGTAGAGCAGAGCATTTTTTTATCACTGGAAAACGGGGCATGGGTAAAACTTCTTTTGTTAATTATGTTTCAAGAGTGGCTGAGGATGAGTATCATATGATTCCTATTCATATTAATAATAGTGGAGGTAAGACTGTTGATGAATTGATACAAAAATTACTTGATGCATTAGTTAGGGAATTTAAGAAAGATTATTTGGGTAAGAAAGTTGTTGATAAAGTTTTAAATACTATTCAGGAATTTAAAGTTGCAGGAACGGGTGTTTCATTAAAAAATACTAATGAGTTAATTCAGAATATTAAAAATCATTTTGCGGATTTTTTAATAAAAACCTGTGAAGATTTACCTGAAGATTATGGTATTTTCATTGTTATTGATGATCTTAATGGATTATCAGAAAATGAGGAATTTACAAATTGGTACAAAGGGTTCTTTGAAATTATGGATTTCAATGAATATCATCTCCCTATAATTTTTACTTTAATTAGTTATCCTGAAGAATATGAAAGATTATGTGATTTGAATGAATCATTTTTTAGAATATTTAATCTAATTGAAATAGATAACTTGGAAGATAAAGACATTGCAGATTTCTTTGAATCTTCCTTTGGGGAAGTGGGTATTGAATTTGAAGATGGAGTTGAATCATTACAACCTATGATATTTTTCTCTTATGGTATGCCTTTAATAATGCAGTTAATTGGTGATTCTGTTTTTTGGAATGCTCAAGATAGTTTAAAAATTAATAAAGATGTTGTATTTTTAGGTATTACTGATGCTACTGAAGAATTAAATAAAAAACAATTAAAATCTAAGTTAAATAAAATAAGAAGTAAAACTTATATTAATATTTTTATTAAATTAGCTGTGAATGGATGGATGACTTTTAAAAAATCAGAATTTAGACAATATTTAAATTCTGAAGAGAGAAGATCTTTTGAAGGATTCTTGAAAAAAGCAAAACAATTAGGTATTCTCGAACCAATTGGAAAGAAAAACAGTGGGGAATATGGATTTGTTAATAGATTATATTTAGTATATTTCCTAATGTTAGAATCACAAAGGAATTATAATAAAGTTATGAGTAAATAAAATATTATATGAAAGAAAAAGAGTGTTTAAGATTATTGTTTGTGTAACTGTTTGTGTTTGATGGATAGGGTCAAGCGATGCTGCAACATCTAACCTATCTACAAACACTGGTTACATAAAAAACAAGACACCAGGAAGGATGAAATGAATTCCGTAACCAATAATTATATTTGGTTAAAATGCTATTTAAACTTTAATAAAAAGTGATTGATTTCATTTTATATTCTTTTCTTTTTTTTTTACTAAAATCATAATTAGAAATACGGATCATAAGATGCTATTTTTTCCACCAAACCATAATCCAGTCGGCTTTGTCTTTAACATTATAATATTTTTTGGTTTCACTATCATAGGTCAATATTCTTTTTAAGTAATCTTTTAAAAGCTCTTTTTCTTCATCTGAATATAAATCAAGTCTGAATTTGCCATTGTCCATAGCTTCTTCAATGCTATCATATTCGCGATAATTATTTAAGTCAAAACGTTGGATATTGGCATAAATGCCCATATTAAATAGGATGTTAAAGAAATAGTTGTAATCGGGGAAGTCTTCTGTTTTTTTGCCCAATTCTTTTTCAAAGTCCCTTTCGATTTTTTTATTTTCAGGTCCGAAAATGGTTACAAAGACATATTTATTCGCAATTTTATCTAATTCGGATAACACTTCTTCAATTGGCTTTATTGCATTTAGAGACCTTGAGCAAACAACGACATCAACATCTCCAATATCTTGGTATCTGATTTCTTCAATCGGCTTTAAAATTGTTTCGATGTTATTTGCATCATTGTCTTTGGCTCTATTTTCTAGATATTCTAGCATTTTATGTGATGAATCAAGCCCGATTACCTTTTTGACTTTTCTTGAAAGGGGTACTGTAATTGATCCTTCACCGCAACCAACATCAAGGACAGTGTCATTTTCATCCAAGATTAGCATGTCAAATAATGCAGTATTATAGTCTTCCTTGTGAGTTCTTTTATAAAATCCTGGAGCTGCTTTATCCCAGTCCTTATTTTTCTTGCCTTCAAGCCTTTCTCTCCAATATTCTGCCCACTCCACATCATTCGGGTTTTCAATGCATTGCCTCATGTTCACACCTTGGTTTTCCCGGATAATACGTTTTGATAATCTTCATAGTTTTCTTTTAGAAGTTCAGGGATATCAAGTTCATATGGACATTTGTCCACACAGGCATAGCATTCCATGCAGTCGGTGGTGTGTTCCATCATTTCCTGATACTCTTCGGTTAGGTAGGGCTCAGCTGGAAAGCGCCTAATCCAAAGGGACATTCTTGCAGATAAGCTGATATTGATGTCTTCAGGACAGGGCATGCAGTATCCGCAGCCTCTGCAGAAGTTTTCTCCAAGTTCCTCTTTATCTTTTTGGATGTCTGCTTTTAGTTCGTCAGTTAAAACGGTATTTTCATCGTATGATAGGAATTCATCAAGTTCTTCAAGTTTTTGAATCCCCCAGATGGGCAGGACATTGTTGAAATTGTTTAGAAATGCATAGCTTGCTTTTGAATTTTTAATTAATCCTCCGCCCATTGCCTTCATTGCAATAAAACCGATGTCCAATTGTTTGCATTTTTCAACCAGTTCTATTTCTTCATCACCGCTTAAGTATGAAAAGGGATATTGCAATGTTTCATAAATTCCAGAATCAAGCGCCTCATGGGCAAATGTGATTTTATGGGTGGTGATTCCAATATGATTAACCATTCCTTTTTCTTTTGCTTCAACCATTGCTTTGAACAGTTCGTCATCTGCTTTGGGGGTAAATGAAATGTTGTGGAATTGATATAAATCCAAATAATCTGTTTTTAAACTTTTAAGGGAAGTTTCCAAATCACTCCAAAAGTCTTCAGGAGTTTCAGCGGCGGTTTTGCTTGCAAGATATATCTTTTCACGAGGAATGTCTTCAAATGCTTTTCCCATCTTCTCTTCACTGTCAGTGTAAAAATGGGCGGTGTCAAAAAAGTTTATTCCATTGTCATATGCTTTTTTGAGTATTTCGACTGCCTCGTCCATATTGCATCTTTGAATTGGAAGTGCTCCGAATCCATTTTTGTTCACTTCTAAATTTGTTTTTCCAAGTCTCATTTTAAAAAACTCTCCTCAAAGTTTAATATTTCCTTAAAATTAATACCCATTCATTTTCAATATGAGATATAAGATTAAAATGATTAAAAGCGCAATAAGGGCATGTTTGGCCGATAGGAATTTGGTTTGTTTAAATTCCTTATCTTCAACATCTCCCTGCCTCATAATGCGGTCTTTTTCAAATGAGCATTTCTGATAAATGGCTTCGATGTCTTTTGGAAGTCTGCCGTGTTCATTTAACATGCCAATTGTCTTGTTTAGGTATTGCACAGCTTTTTGGTCATCTCCAAGATTAACACAGCAAAATGCTGCTTTATAGTTGAAATTGGTTATAAGCTCCAAATCATCTTCAATTTTGCTTTCATAAGGTATGCATTGGTTATATGATTTTAAAGCTTCTTTATATTCTTTAAGTTCATATAGGGCATCACCTTTAGCATTTAAAGCTATGATTGTATCTTCTTCTGAAAGTGATTTGTCCAGATACTCTAAAGCTTGCCTGTTTTTTCCTGTTTTTTGAAGCATTTGGCCCTTGTACAGGTCAGATTTTTGAGTTGATCCAAATTGGTCTTCATATTTGTCAAGGCTTCGAAGGGCATCGTCATATTTTTTAGCTTTAATCAGAAGTTCGATTCTTGCCATGATAAGTTCTTTTTTAGATAATCTTGGCTCTTCTATTTTGGAATATGATTTGTATTTGTCAAGCGCCTTGTCCATGTATTCTAAAGCATCATCGACATTGCCTTTATTAAATCTAGACATGGCCTTATCACAAAGCACATTAACAGAACGTGGTTGTTTTTTCAGATATGCATCGAAATATTTTTCACCATAATCTCCATTGTCATGGCTTTCATCATAATATTGGTAATAGATTCCTTTTTCTTCAAGAGCGGGCAAATATTCACTGTCAATAAGCAAATCTAAAATTGATAAATAGGATTCTGTGTCGTCTTTTCCATGCCTTTTTCGAGCTAACATAAGAGCTTCCTTAAAATCATCATCTTCAATGTATTGTTTTGATTTTAAAATAGCATCACTCATTTATATCAACCTAATTTTTTTTATAAAGCTCCGATTTTTTTTAACTACTCTCACTATATTTATATATTTTTAGATAGATAAATAATATTGCTTATTTTTATTGAAATAATTAAATTGTGATGATTAAATGAATGATTTAGAAGAGATTATCTATAAACATGCTTTATTAAATGCAGCCAAACATAAGGGAAGTGCAAATCCTGGAGCTGTAATGGGTTCAATAATGGCAAATGAACCTGAACTTAGAAGTAAAGCTAAAGAAATTGGGCCAATGTCTGGTAAAATTGTAGCAAAAGTAAATGCCTTAAGTCCTGAAGAGCAACAAGCTGAAATGGAAAAGATGGGTGTTGAAGTTGAAACAAAAAAACCTAAAGCTAAGGAAGTTGGACTTCAAGAGCTTCCGGGGACCCATGAAAATATCGTTTTAAGGTTCGCTCCAAATCCAAGCGGACCGCTTCATATAGGACACTCAAGAGCGGCAGTTCCAAATGCGGAATATGTAAAAAGACATGAGGGTAAGTTAATTTTGAGAATTGAAGATACAGACCCAAAAAGAGTATATGAACCCGCCTATGAAATGATTCCAGAGGATTTGGAATGGTTGGGAATCAAGGCAGATGAAATGATTTATCAATCAGACAGGTTTGAAACATATTACGATTATGCTCGACAGCTAATTGAAAAAGGTGCAGCTTACATGTGTACTTGTGATGGGGCAACCTTCAAAGAGCTTAAGGACAACTGTAAAGCTTGCCCATGTAGAGATAATTCTGTTGAGGAGAATTTGGAGCTATGGGATAAATTCGATGCGATGGACGCCGGTGAAGCAGTACTCAGAGTCAAAACTGATATTAATCACAAAAACCCTGCGATTCGTGATTGGGTTGCAATGAGGTTGGTTGATGAAGAGCACCCTCGTTTAGGTACAAAATACCGAATATATCCAATGATGAACTTCTCAGTTGCAGTGGATGATCATTTAATGGGCTTAACTCATGTTTTAAGGGGAAAAGACCATTTGGCGAATACTGAAAAGCAAAAATACTTGTACGACCATATGGGATGGGACCAACCGGAATATATCCACTATGGCAGACTTAAAATGGAAGACATTGCACTAAGTACCTCAAAGGCAATGGCAGGTATTGAAGATGGAACATATTCCGGATGGGATGACCCAAGACTTGGAACCCTAAGGGCTATTGCAAGACGTGGAATTGACCCAAGAACAATCTACAACTTAATTACTGAAATCGGTGTTAAAATGGCAGATTCAGCCATCAGTTGGAAAAAGATTTACGGTTTGAACCGCAATTTCTTGGAACCTGTAGCCAATAGATACTTCTTCTGCGAAAATCCTCAGTTAATTGAAGTTGGAGGATATGAAGACGGTAAAGTCAACATTGAAAGACCGTTACATGCAGACCACCTCGATAGGGGTAACAGGGTCCTGCCGTTTGATGGAAAAGCTTACTTGGCTGAAAATGACATTAACGATGGAATATTTAGATTGATGGATGCTGTTAATGTTAACATTAATGGGGATGAAATAACCTATCATTCCACATCATTTGAAGATGCCCGTGAAGTAAAAGCTAGAATCATTCAATGGGTGCCTGCAGATGACAATGTAAATGTGAAAATCATCATGGATGATGCATCAACTAAAACAGGTCTTGGTGAAGGAGCACTGCGCAATTTGGAAGTTGGAAATGTTGTTCAATTTGAAAGGGTAGGATTCGCACGTCTTGATGAGATTGCAGACGATGAATTGATATTTTACTATGCCCACAAATAGGTGATTAAATGGTAATGTTTTCAAATGGGTTTGTCACCCTTCAGATGCCTGAAGATTTTGATCAGATTCCTCCTAAAGATGAATTTACAGATTTGTATTTGGTAAACACCAAAATTCCAATGTCCATTAAGTTTTCAACAACTCCAACATTATCAGGGCTTCCCGATATAATGAGCGGAATTGAGGAAAATTTAAAAAGCAATGATAAAATTGATTTGATTACTTCAGATTTCATTGTAATTAATGAATCTCTTTACTATATGGTTGTTTCTTCATTTTCAGATGGTGAAAACCAAATTAGGCGAAACGAATTCTTATATGTGCAGGATGACAATCTGTACATTTTTGAATATACATATCCTTATGCGGATAGGGAATTGGATGATTTTTATTTAAACATAATTCGTTCCCTAAAAATCATTGTTCCAAAATATATAGTTGAAAACGGTAGCTATAGATTAAATAAAGAAGAATAATTCTTCTTTCTTTTTTTAAAATAAGTTATGTGGTGTTTGGTAAAAAAGATATTTAATATATCTTTTTCACGTCTTCTGGTTTAATTTTAATGTTTTTACGTCTGTATCTTACAGAGATTTCATCACCATTGATTGCATAGACTTGACTGGAGTAAGTTTCTCCATCATGTCTGAATATGATTTCATCTCCCTTTTTGAGTACAACATCATTATTGTTGAGTTGCATTTTAAGACTGTCTCTAGCAGGTTTAGGTTTAATAGTATTGATTTTCGGTTCTACCCTCTCAGGTTCTAGTGAATTTCTAGTATTATTAAATAACTTGCGAGTATTTTCTTGTCTTATTGAATCTTCATAGTTTGGTTCGTAATATTCACCAAATTCGTCATGTGTTTCATTGATGATTGGAGCATATTCATCTTCAAAATCATCTTCATATTCAGATTCAAATTCACTGACATTTCTGATGTAATCTGGTTGTAAATCGGCAAGAGGGTCGGTTTCTTCTTCTGGTTCCGGTCTTAGTTTTTCTTTTACATCTTGGAAAATCCTTGAACCTTTGATTGTATTAGTGATTTTAGCTAAATCTTTCCTGTAATCAAGGTCATTTTCAACCTCTTCAGCTGGTGGTTCAATGTCCTCTTTTTTAGATTCATCGATTTTAGTAGGTGATTTTAATGTAGGTTGTTTGATTTCTTCTTCAGTATTTAATAAAGCATCTGTAATTCCTTCACTTTCGGATATGCTTTCAATTTTTTCTTCTTCAATCTCCTGTGAAGCGGTAGTAATCGCATCCTGGATATCCTTTTGTGTTGTTTTTGGAATTTCAGTTTCTTCACTTACCTCTGCGATAGGTTCAACATCATCCGCAGGTTTAGTTTCCTCAACAGCCAAAACATCCTGCACGGTTTCTTCTGCTTCATTTTCATTGATGATATCAGGTATTGTTTCTTCTTTAGGTTCTTCTTTATCAATTATGTCTTGGATTGTTTCGACTTTTTCTTCTTCCTGTGTGCCGTTAAGGATTTCTCCTATGTCTTCATCAGCCAAGATTTCTTCAATAAGTTGATCTTCGTAATCTTCATTTTCCTGTCTTTTTCGGATACTCTCTTTGATTTCAGTTGTATCCTCTTCCTCTTTATTAATTCTTTGAGATTCTTTTTCCCTTTCACTATCTTTTCTTTTTGATTCTTTGATAAGTTCATCAATTGTAAATAAATCTTTTAATTCATGTTTTTCATTATTTTGGTCGTTATTAGGTGTCATAATATCAATCTGAGTTTCGTTCATTGGTTCCTGGAATTTTTTAACTTCCTTTTCATAATTTATAAGTACTTGATTTTGAGATTCATATTCTATATTCTGATAACTGTTCTCTTCAGCCTTAGGAATATAAACATCGTAATTATCTTCTTCTGTTCTTTGGTTGAGGCTATAATCTGGATTTTGCCGAGTGTTTATTTTGGGAGTATCATTTTTGTTTGATGCTTTATTTTTATTATTTGAGAGAAATCTATCTATAGAATCCTTTGAAATAATTGATTCTTCATCTTCTTCTAATTCGTCGCCTCTATAATGCAATTTAACAGCTATTATTGCAATTGCACCAATTATAAATATGGTTAACCAAAGTATTATTGTCATCCCGTTCATTTTTCCCAACTCAATCCTATGTTTATAGTATAATATATTTATGTTAGAAAGTTAATTTAAATATTTTCATAGTTTTCCAGTTATGGAGCATATGTTGTTTAATTATCCATTTAAATTAAAGGGATTAGTAAATTTTGTTTATCTTATCTGAAAGACTATGGTTTGTATAAATACAATTTTTTTATGCGCTGTTTTTTTAAAAATCAATTAATCTATTAATTTGACCAAAAATAACAATTTTTTTGAATACATTCAATTTATATATTTTTAAAATATAATATAAATTAGATTAATATTTATGAGGATTAATTATGGTTGTTAAAATTAATGAAAATTATCTAAAATTAAAAAGCAGTTATCTTTTTGTAGAGATTGCAAGAAGAGAAGCAGAATTCGCAAAAGCAAACCCTGATGCTGATATTATTAAAATGGGAATTGGAGATGTAACTAAACCGCTGGTTCCCGCTGTTGTAAAAGCATTTAGGGATGCAGTTGATGATATGGGAAATGCAGATACTTTTATGGGCTATGGTCCAGAACAAGGTTATGACTTTTTAGCTGAAGCCATCATTGAAAATGATTATAACAAATATGGAATTTCACTTGATGCAGATGAAGTATTTATCAGTGACGGTGCAAAATGTGACACAGGTAATATTCAAGAGATATTTGGCATAGATAATAAGATTGCAGTGACCGATCCGGTATATACTGTATATGTTGATACAAATGTGATGGCCGGAAGAACTGGAGAAATGAAGGACGATGGGATGTATGAAGGTTTAACTTATATAAAATGCAATGCTGAAAACGGATTTGTTCCGGAACTTCCATCAGAACCTGTAGATATAATTTATTTATGTTATCCAAACAACCCTACAGGAACTACCCTTACTAAAGACCAATTAAAAGTGTTTGTCGATTGGGCAAAAGAAAACAAAGCCATTATATTATTCGATGCAGCTTATGAGATATTCATCAATGAAGATAATGTTCCTCACAGTATTTATGAAATTGAAGGTGCAAAAGAAGTGGCTATTGAGTTTAAGAGCTATTCAAAAACCGCAGGATTTACAGGAACACGCTGCGCATATACTGTTGTTCCTAAAGAGTTAAAAGGATATGATAGCGAAGGTAATGAGGTGGACATTAATCCGTTATGGAACAGAAGACAGACCACCAAATTCAACGGTGCATCCTATCCAGTGCAAAAGGCTGCTGAAGCAACCTACTCTGAAGAGGGTAAAAAACAAATTCAGGAAGTCGTTGACTATTACATGGCAAACGCAAAAATCATAAGGGAAAGCCTAACCGATATCGGTCTTGAAGTTTATGGCGGTGTAAGTTCACCTTATATCTGGGTAAAAACTCCAAATAACATGGATTCATGGACATTTTTCGATTTATTGTTAAATGAAGCAAAAGTTGTAGGAACTCCAGGTTCCGGTTTCGGCCCAAGTGGAGAAGGATATTTAAGATTAACTGCATTTAATACTTTAGAAAATACTAAGGAAGCCATGGACAGAATTTCAAAATTAGAATTTTAGGTGATGTAATTTGAAAGATAAATTTGAAAAACCAATTCAAATAGAGAATGGAGATACATTCAAGGTAATTTTATCTAAATATGGCGCCCTTGCTTTAGATAAACAAGAGAATTTATCAGATTTAATCGGCGATAAAACCGGTGATTTGGATTTGGAAAAAGGAACTCTTACATTTGATGACATTGAATTGCCAATACAAATTTTAGGATTTTTCACACAGGAGTTAAATCAATGGTCATGGGCATGGGACAATGATGATATAGGGTTTGATGACAGTTTCATTCAATCAGCTCGCCAAATGAAGGCCATCGGCGATGAATTCAATATTCCTCAGCTAACTTCTCCTGTCATCATGACTGATTTAGATACCTGCCATAATTTTGCAATGGTGGCAACTTCCGTTTTAGATTTGGATGGTTATTATGCAGTATCTGAAGATGATTTGGCCATATTTGTAGCCGTTAGTTCAGATTTAATTAAGGAAAACGATTCTGTTGAAAAATTCAGAACAAATTATGCAATTTTCCAAAAGAACTTCAACGTTTACCCTAAAATCGCATTTGAAGGATATACAAAACTCAAAGGATATGTATATAAACCTCATGACGATTTTGCAGTTGCAAAAATCGGAGAAAGCAGAATCATCGTCGGCTTCACTGAAAGAGGAAACGTGACCCATATTCAAATGCTTTTAGAAGACGATTAGTGATATTATGAATCCGGATTTAGAAGAAGAAATCGAGTACGTAAAAGATTTGCTTGTTAAATCTGGATTTTTTGATGTTGAAGAGATCAGGGAAATATTGGAAGATCAATTTATAGAAGAAGAGATTGACTTTTCCAAGCGCAATATTTATTTAAATGATTCAGATAACATTAATTTTAATAGGCTTGAAAGAGTTTTCGAAGCATTGGCCAGTGAAGATATTGTAGCGATTCATAATTGCGGTTATGATTTAGATGAAGGAGTTGGCGATGCTTTTGAACTTTATGTCCATCTAAAAAATAATAAATTCTCTCCTAAAGGTTTTTGTTTTTATTCCTTTGAGGATATTGAGTACTCAATATGGGATGAAAAATTAAAAATAACTTTTGGAGATTTTGAGAATAGTGAAGAAAAAGCCCTGGAAATTGGAAAAATTGTGGAAGATTATCTTAAAGCAGAAAATTTTTCAATAATCTGGGATGGAACTGTAAATAATCAAATCGAAATTAATCCTTTTAAATGGGACAAATCCTTTGATGGCGATAAAGACTATGAAATCGAAGGGGCATATGAAGTTTTTATAAACAGAAGGTGTTAAAATGAATACTCGTTCACTAAAATTGATTAGAGAGGTAATGATTAATTCAGGTAAATGGACATCTATAGAAATATCTCAAGATTCAGTTTACCTTGATTTTAACGATGTTGAGTTGGGAGTTCCTAAAGAAACTGAAAATTTTTTCCTTACTGTTCGCTTTGCTGTAGATTCTTTTATCACAGTTTTCTATGATAATATTTGGGATATTGATTTTTTAGCCAAATATGATTTTAAAAATCAGTTATTGAGTGAAGATGTTTTATTTGATATTGAAGAAGTTAAATTCATTGATTTTGAATACCTTAACACATTTTTCCATGATTATAAAAAAGAGAAAACAATTTCTGTTGTAGATGATTTTAATATCCATAATATTCGCAATGATTTTTTCATGTTAATCAAAACAAAGGAAATAGCCGTCGTCGTTGGCGGGAATCAAATGGATTTCTTTACCAAATATGAAAAATTAGATGATTCATCTCTTAGAGAGCTATCCAATCAATGGATGCTTTACTTTTTAAAATATCAATTGAAAAGAAATCTCATTATTAAAGATCCAATGTGTGAGAATCATCCATTGAAATATCCTAAAAAATAGTTTATCATTAAAAAATTAGTTTAATAGATATTAATTTTTCAAATATCTATTAAATATAACCCTTCTTATTTTAGTTTACTTGTCCACTACGAAAAGTTACTTGTTATAATATCAACAACATGCCAAATCGCAGATACGAATCCATTGAATTCATTGTTGTGAATGTTGGACATGTCATCTTCGATACGGTCATCAATCTCTTTTATGAAAGTAGTGTTGTTGTAATCCTGGCTTGTGAAGTAATGAACTTGTATTGCATAATTTGTATCCTCTTTAGAGAATACATAATTTACTCCTATATGGTCCCAATTGTCATCAGTGTCTCTTGATGGGTTTGAGAAATATTGTTTTGAAACAGCAAATCCACATAGGGTAGTGTTCTCATTTTTAAGAACCTTATATCCTCCATCTTCCATGGACCTGAATTTAGCTTCCGATATTGATGTAATATGGTCTTCCGGCCAATCATCCCAATGGTCAATGTAGACATATTCATTGGTAATCGCATGAGGAGTCTTGGACATATTTGTCAAGTTCAATTCATCAGTAGTGTTCCATGCTTGTGGAACGACGGTTATACTATGTCCGAATTCGGCGGTTTTATCTGTATGAAAGCTTAAAAAGCTATTAATTCCATTAATGTTTAAAGCAATAAATATGATGAAGACTGCAATAATGAATCCACGCACCATGTCCTCTTTTCTCATTTAGTTTTTCCTCCTTTATGCACTGTTTTTGCCCATTTTCTTTCTTTTCTTGTCATCATTGAATGCATTGTTAAGAAAAACAATGGAATTAAGTGGAAACAATAAATATAATATTTAACTAAGTCTTTAATAAAATCAAGAGGACCCAGTTTGTCTCTTAAAAGGGCTAAAATCATTCCTGGGAAAAATGCAATTGCAGATAATATTCCTACAATAAGAGGAGCTTCCATCCTAATCAATGTAACATTATGGAAGAAGAACCATGAAATTGCATTTAATATAGTAATTACGAATCCAAAAAAGATTAATAAATTAAAACTGTAAAAAGAAATATGTTCAATTACATTGAACTTTTTGAATAAAGGAATATTTGACCTTAAAATTTGAGGAAGGTAAACAAATAAGGTTTCAAAGTTACCAATAGCCCATCTTGTTCTTTGTCTAAAAAATGCTCTCCAATTGGTAACTGCTTCTTGATATACTGCACATTCTCCACAATAACTAATTTTTCCACCTTGGAGAATTATTTTTATAGCCAAATTCAAGTCTTCAGTTACTGCAAATCCGTCCCATCTTCCACAATCAATAATGGCTTGTTTTTTAACAAACTGGCCATTTCCACCTAAAAATCCAGTGTGGCCTAAGTTGTCTTTAGCAATTAATGTATTTCCGAATGTAGAAAATTCAACATGCTGCATACGAGCTAAAAAATTCTCATTTTTGTTGAACATTTTTACCCTTGACTGAACGCCGTCAATGTCATCATTAATATATTTAACAACAGTTTTTAAATAATCGGGTTTAATTTGAGTATCTGCATCAAAAACACCTATTATCTCTCCTCGGGATAAAGTTAATGCATCGTTTAAAACAAATCCTTTCCCTTTTCCAGACCTTGGAGGGTGTCTTGTTACAATTTTAACCTGAGGGAATTCCTTTTTCAAATCAGCTAATATCTCTCCGGTATTGTCAGTTGATCCGTCATTAACAACGATTAATTCGTATTGAGGTTCATCATCTTCATGATAGTCAATACCACAAACGCTTCTGACGGTTTCCCCTATGGTGTACTCTTCGTTGTGTGCAGGGATGAAAATACTTACAAAAGGAAGCTTTTCGTGTGGTTTTGGTATCTTTTGCTTTTTGATACTGATAATTGAGTTAATAAGCATGGCCCCTGTTGGGATTAAAAGAACCCATTGAAGCCAAGTAGCATTTCTAGATAGAACAGCTATTATAATTAATGAAATGCATAAGATAAGAAGTAAACTTGAGTCTGATTTTTCAATTAAAAGCTCGGTACTTTTCTCTTTTACTTTAGATTGGGCTTCCTTAACGTTTTGAATATTTTGTTCATGTTTCCTAAGGGCTACTGCCATTGCTCTTTGAAGTTCATCTTCATCAAGGGGTTTAAGCAAATAGCCATAGGGATTGCTCATCAGTAATTTATCAATAGTTTCATTGAATAAATCTCCAACTATGATTATAATTGGAACATTAAAAAGCTCTAAATCTTCAGTGAGTTCTATTAAATCTATATTGGGGATTTCTGAATCTAGAAATATTAGATTAGCTTCTAATTCATCGACTTTTCTAAATATGTCTTCTGTCTTAGAAGCTGAGCCGACAAAATCATAGTCATAATTTTCGACATATTCCTGAATAAAGCCCAATAATTCCTTTTGAGCACTAATAGCAAATATTTTTGGCTTACCTTCAATTAATTGAAACTCAGTCATAGATAATCATTTATTCTGTAAAACCACTGGCGTCGTTAATTCTTTTTTCTTCTAGTTTTGCCCTGTTAATAGTGATTTTAAGTGTTTTATCTAATTTGTTGATGTCATAAGGCTTTGAAACAAATCCATATGATCCTTTAACATTTGATTTTTCGAATGTGTCTGTGTCTGTGTTTGCAGTTAAGTAAATTATAGGGATTCTTAATTCTGAAATAACTTCTGCAGCTTCAATACCTTCCATGTCTCCTTTTAATTTGATATCCATTAATACGACATCAGGTACTTTTTCTGCTGCAGTATCAATTGCATCTTGGCCAGTATCAACTGTATCAACAATTTCGTAACCTAATTCCTCTAGACTATATTTCAAATCAAGTGCTGTTATTGCTTCGTCTTCTACAATTAAAATTCTTTCATTCATTTTATACCTTCCATTACAATATATTTTCTTTATGTTTCATATTATTTAAATTTTAACTTGTCACATTAGTTCATCCTTCAATGGTATGTTCCATGTCTAATGGGAATGTTAATTTATACCCTGTTCCATGTTCGTGTTGTATCAATTCGATTTTTCCATCAAGTTGTTTTGTGAGATTTTTGATAATTTCACATCCCAGATTTTTAGTTATTTTTGTAGGGTCATCTATACCCACTCCATTGTCCTTGAGAATAAGCTGACCAGTTGAGTTATCTAATTTAGTAATCTGTTTAAATATTTTTTTGTTAGGAACACTCTTGTCTGGGAATGCGTGTTTGATTGCATTCATGGTCAATTCATCAATAACCAACAATAATGGTGTAATGACTTCGATGGTTAGATTTATATCTTCATCAACTTCAGATACAAACTCAATGCCGTCTCTTAGACCAATTAAACCTCTTAATTGACTATCTTGGTCTACGATATACTCTTTTAAGTTAATATTCTTAAAGTCAGTGGTATTGTAGGTTTTTTCATGCAAAATTGCAAGTGAAGACAACCTGGATTGCATGTGGTCGATGATTATGTTAGGCTTGTTTTTATAGGCTCTTTTTTCCAAGTTTAAGAAACTGTTAAGAACTTGCAGGTTGTTTTTGACTCTGTGGTGAACTTCTTTAATCAATATTTTTTGATGTTCATTCGCTTCAATCAATTCGTGTTGTTTAATTTTTTCATGAGTAACATCGGTTAAAAACCCAATACTGTGGGTTTCTGAATTGAATTCGAACCTTTCAATATACAATTCACACATCTTTTGATGGTTTGGGTCTCCGCCCACATCATATGTGAATGCCACATCAATATCGTCGACTTCGCCATCAATCAATTCCTTTAGCTTACATTGAACATCCTCTTCAACGATATTGTCAACAACTTCACGGCTGTGGCGATAGTCTTCAGGCTCAATTTCGATGAGCTGATAGAATCCTTCTGAAAATTCATATTGTTTAGGGTTTAGGGGTTCGATAAGCAATGCCAAGTTCTTATTGTTTTTAAAACCTTTCAGCAAGAAATCGACAGGCCTTGTCATTTTCCTGCTTGAATCAGTACTCACATCTTTTATTAAACCATAACGATTTATTAAATTGCCATATTCATCGAATTTGGAATAGAGGCTCACTTCGATATATTTCAATGTTCCATCATTGGTTTTGATTCGGATAACCGATTCGTAGTTGCTTCTTTTTTGGTCCATGACTTTAAGCATTTTTTCAATTATTGGCTTGTCTTCTGGAATGACCAAATCAAAAACAATATTGTAATATTCATCGTTTTCTTCTCTTGTACGGTTAATTATGTTGTAGATTCCCTGTGTCCAAGTATATCTGTCATTGATTTTATAGTAGCTTCCGGTTAAAGAGAAGTATTCAATTAGATTTGCTTTTTCATCAAATCCTTCATCATCAGAAACATGTAAGTTGGTTCCACGATTGTCCCTGTGGTCTGAAATCAAAACGATTCTGTCCATATCGTAGATAATTTTAACATTTGAAAATCTTGCCAATTTTTCATGGAAATGGTAATAGAACCTCATCTTTTTAGTTTCATGTGTTTTATAAACTTCTTGGAATGGTTCTTTTAAAACTTTATAAAAACCAGGGGATGTTTTACTAAGTAAACGTCCGGCTACATCGTTTTGTTCTATATGGCCTCTTATAAGAGCACTCAGACCTAATCTATGGACAATAAAATCTTCACCATCATCATATGGCACAAAAATATCCAAGTCATTACTTAAATGTTTCAATGTTTTTTCAAAAGGTGTGAAAGGCACTTCAAATTCCTTAGGGACCTGCTGGAACAGCTCGCTCTCTGTAATGTCATAGATATTGACTTCTTCAATTCCTTCAAGCTGACGGTATGTTTTTTCAATTCTCATTCGAGTTCACCTCCTTTATCTCCAAGGTGGTATTCAAGGGTATGATCAAAATTCACTGGGAAAATTATTTTGAATCCGGTTCCCACATCACAGTCTAAAATCTCAAGTTCTCCATTAATCTGTCTTGTTAAGCTGTTAATTATCTCCCAACCCAGATTATGGTTGATTAATGCATCTGGATCTTTCAGTCCGACTCCATTGTCTCTAAGAATCAATTCACAGATGTAATCGTCGATAAAATCAATCTTTTTGGATATTGTTTTGTTAGGCATATCCGGGTCGGGGAATGCGTGTTTGATTGCATTCATGGTTAATTCATCAACTATCAAAAGCAATGGGGTAATTACATCCATTGAAAGATGGATTTCAGGATTAACATCTGAAGTAAAGTTGATATCTTTTGCTCTAAATAGCATGTGTAGGGATTCGTCTTGGTCTTTCATGTAGTCTTCAAGGTTGATGTTAATGAAATCTTCAGTGTTGTATGTTTTTTCGTGAAGTAGCGCAAGTGAAGATAAACGGGCTTGCATATTATCCAAAATACGATTTGGATTGTCTCCGTATTCTCTTCTTTCAAGATTTAGAAAACTGTTCAATACTTGCAGGTTATTCTTGACTCTGTGGTGAACTTCTTTAATCAAAATGTTTTTAGTCGCATTTGATTTTATTAGTTCTTGTTGTTTTCTGCGTGAAAGTGTAATGTCAGTTAAAAAGCCAATGCTGTGTTCCTGATTACCATATTTAAACCGTTCAATAAATAATTCACATATTTTTAAGTTTTCTTCATCTCCATTGACTTTATAGGTAAATACTTTGTTTATTTCATTTATTTCCCCGGCATTTAACCTTTTGATGTCATTTTTAACATCAGTCTCTATTATGTTTTCAAGAATTTCTTCACTGTGAATATATTCGTTTTTTGGGATTTCAATCATTTTATAAAATCCTTCACTAAACTCATACCTTTTGCTTAAAGGTTCCACAAGCAAGGATAGCTTTGAATTGTGATTGAATCCATTCAACATGAAGTCAACCGGCCTGGTCATGTGTTTGTGTGAATCAACACTGATGTCCTTAAATAATCCATATTGGCTTACCTCTTCACCGTTTTCATCAAATTTAGAGTAGAGATATGTGTCCAAATATTTCATATGACCCCCGGGTGTTTTAATACGAATGATGTTTTCATAAGTATCTGTTTCAGGACTCATTGTTTTAAGCAGTTCTTCAACTAGAGGTTTATCTTCTGGAATGACCAAATCGAAAATGATATTATAAAATGAGTCGCCCGCTTCTTTGGAACGATTAATGATATTGTAGATTCCTGGAGTCCAAGTGTACTCATCGCGAGTTTTATAGTAGCTTCCGGTTTGTGAGAAATATTCAATTAAAGTTGCTTTGTTTTCATCATCTTCCTTTTGCTGCTCTTCAGGAGTTTTAGCATCTGAAGTTGCTTTTTTCAAATCGGAAATTGCAAAGAGCTCTCCTTCATCGCAGATTATATGTATGTTTGCAAGTGTTTGAATTTTATCGCTGCGATAGTAAAAGATTCTCATTGCTTTTGTTTTTCCGGTTTCATAAACTTCTTTTAGCGAATCTTTAAATATTTCATAATAAAATGGTGAAACTTCGCTAAATTTACGTCCAGTAACATCCTCCTGCTTTAAGTTTAATCTTTCAAGCAAGTTCCATCCTATTCTTTCAACAATATAATCGTCACTGTCCTCAAGAGGTAGGAATACATTAATGTCAGAGGGAACATGTTTCATGACATTGCTTAAACGAAGCTTTTTGGGTTTCTTAACGGGGGGAACATCGTTAAAAATTTCGTTTTTATCAGCATTATAAACCCTCACTTCTTCAATTTCTTCTAATTCTCTATATTGTCTTTCAATATGCATGTGAATTACCTAAGTTTATAATTTAATATGAATTATATTTCTGTTAAATATAATATTTATAATTATATGAATTATTTTGGAATTTGATTTTAACAGTATTGCAAAAGCTTTTTTAATAATAAACTATAAAATAATAATGTTATGGAAATTTTATAAAATTTTCAATAAATAATCATTTTAAAGGAGTTATTAAATGACTTGTAGTATTTTAGTTGGTGGAGCATGGGGTGATGAAGGTAAAGGAAAATGTATTACTTACCTTTGTGACGCTGATAAGCCAGATATCATTGCTCGTGCAGGAGTAGGGCCAAATGCAGGGCATTCCGTTGAATTTAATGGAGAGAAGTATGGTTTAAGATTAACCCCATCAGGTTTTGTACATACTGATGCTAAACTCATGATAGGAGCAGGAGTTTTAGTCAATCCAGATGTATTATTTAAAGAATTTGAAGATTTAAAAAAGTATAATGTAAAAGAAAGAATGTGCGTCGACCCTAGATGTGCAATCATCTCACCGAATCATATGGAAAGAGATGTAAATTCAGAACATTTGGCTAAAAAAATTGGAAGTACTGGATCTGGCTGCGGACCGGCAAATTCAGACCGCGTAATGAGAACAATTGATTTAGCCCGTGACATTCCCGAACTTGAAGACTATATCACTGACGTATCCCTTGCAGTAAATGAGGCTATTGATGATGGTGAAGATGTATTCATCGAAGGGTCACAAGGTTTTGCCCTTTCTCTTTATTATGGATCTTATCCGTTTGTAACCAGTAAAGATACTACTGCATCCACCTTTGCTGCTGATGTAGGAGTTGGACCAACTAAAGTCGATGAAGTCATTAATGTATTCAAGTCTTATATTTCCCGTGTTGGAGAAGGCCCGTTCCCAACTGAAATGACTCAAGAAGAAGCAGAAAGCAAAGGCCTTGAAGAATATGGTGTTGTAACTGGACGTAGACGTCGTATTGGTTACTTTGATATGGAACTTGCTAAAGAATCTTGCAGAATCAATGGCGCAACCCAAATAGCTTTAACATGTGTTGACAGGCTGTTCGATTGTGCACGTGTTCAGGACTATAGTGAATTGTCAGCTGAAACCAAAGCTTTCATTGAAGATATTCAAACTGAAACTGGCGTTCCAGTAACTATAATTTCAACTGGTCCTGATTTAAAAGACACTATCGATTTAAGAAAAGAATTGTTATAATTCTTCAATTTAAAGCTCGTATTGTTGAGCTTTCTTTTTTTTAATTTTTTTAATTTTGATTTTTTTGTTATAAACTTAAATATAACAATTGTTAATATTATTAATTGTGTGATATTTATGGAATTTCTAAGACAGAGTGATGTTATTCAATGGAAAGATGGTGAATATAAAACAATTAAAGAAAACAGCGTTGATGATGAATATACTTATTTGTTTATTGATTATTTGCCTCCAAGAAAGTTTTCCACTTATCCAAAAGATTTGAAAGATTTTGCAATCGGATATTGTTTAGGAGAAGGTTTAATTAAAGATTATTCTGATATCGAATCCATCAAATTGGATGGAACAAATGTTCTTGTCACAACAAAACTCACCCACAATCCAGAAGAAGATTTAGAACAGGATGGCATTGTTCAGGAGAGAAAAGGAAACTGTGAACATGCCTGTGTATGTAGATTGCTTGAATATCAGGGGGTAAATTCAGATAATGCCGGAGGAATCAGATCTGAACTAAAAACTATCGAACCCAATACTTCAGAATTAAATATAGATGCAACTCAAATTATTAGGGATATTAAACACCTAACCGATGAAGCTAAGATTTGGCAAAAAACTGCCGGAGTCCATGTTGCACAATTAAAATATGAAGATAACATTATCATACGTGAAGATGTCAGCCGTCACGTTGCTGTTGATAAGGTAATCGGAGCGGCCGCAAAAGAAGGTTATGACTTTTCTAAATCATACATTTCATATAGTGGGAGAATGCCTGCGGACATGTTGATAAAGGTGATACGTGTTGGAATTCCGATAATTATTTCAAATGCCGCACCTGCATCATCAGGAATTGATGTGGCTAGAGCAGGCAATATCACGATGGTCGGTTTTGTCAGAGACAATAGATTTACAGTCTATACTTCTCCGGAACGAGTAAATCTAAAAAAATAGATGGTTTAGAGTTCATCCAGTGAGAATGAACCTAAATCCAATAAATCAAATGTCAATATTTTTGGAGCTACAGTAACCTTTCCAACTCCAGTAATTATTTTATAAGCTTCAAACGCTTCAAGACAACCAATCAGATTTGGAGTAGGTCCAATGACTGGGGGAACGCCTGAAGTTACATTTTTTAAGGCGTCAAATGTTTCTTCATTCAGCTCTTTTCCTAATGATGGCAAGTTGAACATTTCTTCATATGTCTTTTCGCTGTTGGGCAAAAATACTGTAACTTGGCCTAAAGTTCCATGAATTGCACCGTGGATATATGGAATTCCCTTTTCTTTGGCAGCTCTTGATACGATAACTCTTGTGAGAACATTGTCCAGCGCATCGATAACGATGTTGGAATCTCCAATTACCTTATCAATGTTTGTCTGGTCCACATGTTCGTTGAATGTAGTGACATTGACATAAGGATTTATCAATCTTACTTTTTCCTTAGCTACTGCGCTTTTGTCAAGGCCCAAATCAGTTATCAAAGCTAAAGTCTGTCTGTTTAAATTTGATAAGTCAAATGCGTCCTTATCAACTAAAACAAGTTCTCCAATTCCCATTCTTGCAAGCATTTCAATTGTTTCCCCACCAATTCCACCGCAGCCAATGACTGTGATTTTGGCATCTTTAAATCTTTCTTGTTCGCTTCTTGTTACTATGCTCATTTGACGGGAAGCTATTTCCCAATATCCGTCTCCTATGTATCTTGTTGGCATTTTTTCACCTAAATATTTCTTCTAAGTTTTGGCAATATTTCCATAAATTTGTTTAAAGCAATTTCATAAGTTTCTAAATCATGACCTTCAATAAGTCCATCTTCAAATATTGAAATATTTTCAAGTTCAATTTTTTCTCCACTATCAAAAATAACTCCTTTGAGCTGTTTTTTTGTATTTTCAAGGTTTATTGTAAATGGAAGTTGATATGTGAATGAATTGTTTTCATAGTCGATGTCAATGCTTTCATCATCATCGATTTGTGATAAATTTAAAGCGAGTTTTTCAAATCCTTTGCTTTTTAATTCATCATTAATGTTATTATATTTATCATCAATTAATAATTCATTTACTTTATCTACTTCAATAATACCAAGTTCTCCTAAATCTCTAACTTTGACGATTTCACAATCAGTGTTTGCCGAGATATAGTTTTCACAATAGCTGATCCTTTCGATTTTTTCAGGGGTAATCTGCATATTTGTCGGAATTCTAGTTGCAAGGCAAGTTGTTGATTTGGAGTATGGAATATTATTGTCATTTAAATATTTGTGTATCTCTTTGGAAGTTAGTTTCGCTTCAATGAATGGAGTTTTAAAGTTCTTTTCATATGTTATAAGAATTCCCGGCCTGTCAATTACCAGATCACTAATGTTATTTCCATCGCAAATAAAGTCAAAGCCATTTTCACTGGCAATCTCTTCAATTTTTGAATACATTAGGTTTCTGCAATTGAAGCACCTTTTTGAATCATTGCTTAGGAAATATTCATAATCATTAAAGTCAATTCCGAATATTTCATGTTTTATTCCAAATGATTGTGCAAGTTTTTTAGTATTTTCAACAAATCCTTTCGGCATCAATTGATTATCTATAGTTATGGCCAATGTGTCTTTTGCTACTTGGGAAGATAGATACCCTATTAATGTAGAATCGGCACCGCCTGAAAAACCAATAACTACTTTTTTGTCCTTTAAAATATCTTTTACAATATTAATTTTCTCTTCTAGGTTCATTCTATCCTCTTTAAATATTCAATGACAACATTTAAATCAAGTTAACTATATCTAATATGTTTGATTTTAAGGTTTATTAAATAATATATCTGAAAAATACATTGTTCTTAAATTTTATATAACAATAGTTATTTTTCATAAATAAAAGTTATGTAGTATTATGATATAAATGTTTTGAAAGTATATTAAATTGGATAAAAAATAAAAAAAGAGATAATTTCTCATTAGAGAAATTATAATTTGATCTTAATATCGAGTGCACTTGAACCTTCTTCATAAACGAAGATTGGGTTAATATCTAACTCGGTAATTTCTGGGAAGTCTAAAGTTAATCTTGCTACCCTTTTGATAGCTTCTTTAACTTCTTCTATATCACAAGGTGCTTCTCCTCTGTATCCTTCAAGTAATTTGGACACTTTAGTGCTTTCAATTTGCTCATCAATTTCCTGTGAGGATAATCCTTTTGCTAAATTGAAGGACACGTCTTCAATGAGGTTTACATAGATTCCACCCATACCGAATGCAATCATCGGTCCAAATTGCTTGTCTTTGATCATACCGACAATCACTTCTTCGCCGGAATCCATCATCTTTTGAACTTCCACGCCGTCCGGTATGATATCTGGATGTGCAGCTTTTGCATTTGCAATGATTTCATCATATGCAGCTTTCGCTTCATCTTCTGTTTCGATTCCTACCTTTACACCGCCAATGTCTGATTTGTGTAAAATTTTATCGGATGCGATTTTAAGCACGACTGGAAATTCCATTTCACGGGCAAGTTTGGCCGCTTCATCAGCACTGGTTGATAACTTGATTGGTGCTGCTGAGATTCCATATGCTTCAGCTACAGCGTAAGCTTCACTACCAAGTAAGGTGTCTCTTCCATCTGCAGTTACTTTTTCGAATATTGCTTTTACAGCATCCTTATCGACGTCATCGATTTTTTCAACAACATCATCATACTGTCTGGCAGGCAATTGTGCATATCTTGTCATTGCTTCAAGTGCGGTTACTGCAGTTTCCGGGAATACATAAGTTGGAACGCCGTTTGCTCTTAAAGCTTCATTTGCAGCTTCAAATGATGGTCCTCCCATATTTACAACGATAATTGGCTTGTCAAATTCTTTTCGCTCTTCAAGTATTGCCTGTGCAATTCCATCAGGGTCGGCTGATGCAGTAGGACAAACCATAATGATTAGACTGTCAACATCCTCATTTGCAAGTACGATTTCTAAGGATTCTTTGTATCTGCTTACTGGTGCATCACCCAATACGTCAATAGGGTTTTTAGCACTACCTTCATCTGTAACGCATTCTTTTAGTCTTGCTGTAGTTTCTTCGTCAAATTGAACAAGTTGCAAACCTACTTTTTCCATTGCATCTACGGTGAGTACTCCTCCACCACCTGCATTAGTGATAATGGCTACATTATCTCCTTTTGGAAGTGGTGCTTTGGAGAATGCTAAACCTAAGTCAAATAACTCTGCCATAGTTTCCACACGCATGATTCCAGATTGTCTAAATGATGTATCAAATGCCAAATCACTGCCTGCAAGGGCTCCGGTATGTGATGATGCGGCTTCTGCTCCAGCACTGCTTGAACCAGATTTAAGGATAATGATTGGTTTTTTAACAGCTGTTTCTCTCATTGTTCTTACAAAGTCTTCATCATCTGAGATAGATTCAAGATAACAGATGATTACGGCAGTTTCATCATCTTCTGCCAAGTATTGTAACAATTCAATTTCGTTTACGCCTGCTTTGTTACCTAAACTAATTACTTTACTGAATCCAATACCTGATGTCACACTCCAGTCAATAATTGCAACCATCATTGCTCCACTTTGTGAAATGAATGCAATGTTTCCTGTTGGAGGCATCATCTGTGAGAATGATCCATTTAAAGGAGTGTGGGAATCGGTAATTCCTAAACTGTTTGGTCCGATAATGTTAATTCCGTATTCTTCACCAAGTGCTGTTAACTCAGCTTCTAATTTAGCTCCTTCTCCGCCTATTTCCTTAAATCCTGCGGTAATTACTACCATGTTTTCAACGCCTTTTTCACCACATTCTTTAACGGTAGGGTTTACAAATGGGGAAGGAATTGTTATGATTGCTAAATCGACATCTCCAGGAATTTCAGTTATGTTCTTATATGCTTTTTTACCTAAAATCTCTCCACCTTTTGGGTTTACTGGATATATTTCGCCTTCAAACCCATCATTGATGAGATTATCAACAATAATGTATCCTACTTTTCCAGGGGTATTGGAAGCACCAATGACCGCCACGGATTCAGGTTTAAACATTCTTTCGAGGTCTTTCATAAGTTTTTCTCCTTATAATTTTTGTTAACATTATTTATATTTATAATGATAAATAATTAACAATTATTATAATTATATTTATTGTTATATTGAATATTTAAATATATTGTTTAAACATCATTCTAAATTCTTATTAAATAAATTCCATGCTTGTTTATTCTTTTTTATATTAATTGAAATATTTAATTTGGTATAATTAAAAATTGATTTTAATAATTTTTTCTTTTAAAACAGTTTTTCGGTTAAACTATTTAATAGATGATTAATATAATTATATAATAATTAATAAATTTTTGATATTTTAAAATATCTAATTAGGGGAATATTAATGAGCTTAATTATTGCTTACATAGGTAAAAAAGGATGTGTGATGGCTGGAGATAAAAGAAAGATTGGATACTTTGGTGATAAAAAGAATTTAGAAATTTTAGAAAAAGAATTGTATGATGGAACTATAAAAGATGATGATGAGTTTCAAAATAGGGCCGGCGAATTGGGGATTTCTCTCAAAATTACTGATGATGCCAGCAAATTAAAAATTGTTGGAAATACAGTAAGGGGCGAAGTAAGTACCAAAGGAACTTTTGAGACAAAACGCAGAAGAATATACGGAACAACTAATGGTTATCAAATTGTTGAATTATTAGGTTCCGAGACAAAATCACGTAATTCTGGAGAAAAAGGCATAATCATTTTTGGAAACAATTATGCAAAACAATTGGCTCAAACTCTCATTCAAAGAAAATGGAAAGCTAGTCAAAGTTTGAAATACATGGGGGAAGTATTCGAGGATATTTTGGCCGAAGTCGCTTCTAAAACACCAACAGTCGGTGATAAGTTTGACACATTGCTTCAACAGCCTAAATATGATGCTTCCGAAGCTCAAAGACACCTTAATGTGACAATTGATAATGACATTAAGGTATTGGTTAAATTCAGACAGGAATTGACAGAACAGTTAGTTCAGCAAAATATCGCAATTGACATGGCCAATAAAATCATTGAAAAAGGTGAAGTAGGTAAAGTTGTTTCCGTTGATGGAAACATGCTCTTTGTCCAGCTTAATGATAAGACACAGGCAATGGATGGAAATTGGAAACAGAAGGCGGCGCCTGGTCAAAATGTATTGATGTTTACTGATAATGGTGATGTTAAAATTGGGGATAAAGTTATCATCGAAGATGAGAACCTTTGCCTTAAAAAAGATAAGTCACCTCTAAAATGCGATATAATTTTATGTTCATTGTGATCGGGGATTTAAATGAAGATAACATTTTTAGGTAGTGGAGGTGGAAGATTTTCCGCCATTTCACAGCGAAGAATGACAGGGGGATTCCGTATTGATAATTTGGGTGGAAAAAATTATCATATTGACCCAGGTCCAGGAGCTCTCGTGAGGTCTTATCAGTTCGGTTTTGATCCTCGTAATTTAAGCGGTGTTTTCATCACTCATGCGCACACTGATCATTATAATGATGCAGAAATTCTTATTGAAGCCATGACTAGGGGAATGACAAGAGAATTCGGAACTATATTTGGAAGTTCAAGTGTTTTGGATGGTTTTGAATCTTGGGGTCCTTGCATATCAAAATATCACCAGTCAAAGTCTAATAGGGTACTTTTAGAACCTGGCAAAACTGTTGAATTAGATAACATTAAGGTTAAGGGCACTAAAACAGAACATGGTGACCCAACTGGCTCTGGTTTTCAGATAGATTATAATGGATTTAAAGTTTCATACACTTCTGACACTGGATACTTCGATGAGTTGCATGAGTATCATGATGGTTCCGATATTTTGATAGCCAGTGTTTTAAGGCCGGGCAACAAATCAATCAATGGGCATATGTGCACTCGCGATTTCATAGATTTAATCAATGAAGTGAAACCAAAAGTTGCTGTAATGACTCATTTGGGTTTAAAAATGATTTCAAACAATCCTGTCACTGAAGCCAAGAAGATTTCAAAACAGACTGGCGTTAAGACTATCGCCGCATTTGACGGATTGTCTTTTAATGTAAATTACAACAACCCTAGGAGATTCAGAATTATTTCTCTAAAGGATGTGGATTCTCCAAGTCACAGCACTAATCATAAGATGTTTAAAAATGAGAGGAGAAACTCCTATCAATTGGCTTTTAAGCATAATGAATTTGATGAAGTTTCATTCATGAAGAAACGTTAGATCTGTTTTTCCAAGTTTGTTGGATGGATGAATCCTGAGCGAATCATATGGTCTGCAAGGATAATTGCAGTACTTGATTCGGCTACTGCTGTCACTCTTGGACAGATGCAGGGGTCATGCCTTCCTTTGATTTCTATTTTTTCATTTTCCATTTTTTCCAGATTAACTGAATCTTGACATTTGGAAATTGATGGCGTTGGTTTTACTGCAATTCTTGAAATTATTGGCATTCCATTGCTCATTCCGCCAATAATTCCTCCAGAATTGTTCGTTTTGGTAGTGACATTACCATTTTCAATTTGGTATTCGTCGTTGATTTCTGATGCGGTTTTGTTAGCCACATCAAATCCAAGTCCGATTTCAACGCCCTTGACAGAACCGATGTTCATTAAAATTCTTGCAAGGTCACCATCAAGCCTTTCAAAGACAGGCTCTCCAAGACCTTTTGGAACTCCAGCAGCTATTGTTTCAACAATCCCGCCAATTGAATCTCCTTGCTGTTTTTTATCTAATATGAGCTCTTCCATTTTTTCTGCCGCATTCAGGTCAGCGCAGCGAATTGGATTTTTTTCAACATTTTCTTTAATGGTATTAAAATCTTGAGGCTCTGATTTAATGTCTCCAATTTGAACTACATGTGATATGATTTCAATATTTTGTGTTTCTAAGAGCTTTTTGGCTATTGCTCCTCCGATAACGTGCCCTATAGTTATTCTACCGCTGCCTCGACCTCCTCCATTGTAGTCGTAGTTGCCGTATTTGCTCATCCATCCAAAATCTCCATGGGATGGGCGGGGGGTGTTTTTAAACATGGAATAATCTTTGGAGTGCTGGTTTTTATTGAAAATTACTCCTGCAATAGGTGTCCCGTCAGTTTTCCCTTCAAAAATTCCAGAAAGTATTTCCACTTCATCTGCTTCTTTTCTAGGAGTGGTAACACTACTGGTTCCAGGTTTTCTTTTATCCAGTTCTTTTTGGATATCTTCAGCACTCAATTCAAGATTGGCTGGACATCCGTCAACAATGGCTCCAACAGCTTTTCCGTGGCTAGCTCCAAAACTTGTTATTTTAAATTTTTCTCCAATTGAATTTGACATTTTTAGCCTCTTTTTAATAACTAATTGCATTATATATTTTTTAAATTATATATATTTAGTAAAAATTTTAAATAATTTCAAAATCAAAATTATTTATTAAGTGATAATTATGGAATTTCCAACTACAAGAATGAGAAGATTAAGGAAAAATGCTAAAATCAGAGATATTGTACGCGAAACCAAACTTCAAAAAGAAGATTTGATATATCCGATTTATTTTAAGGAAGAGCTTCAGGAAATGGAAAAGGAAGAAATTTCATCCCTTCCAGGTGAGTTCAGATATTCTCTTGATGCAGGCGTTGAATTTGCAAAGCAACTTGAAGATAAAGGCTTAAAATCTATTATTGTCTTTGGAATACCGAAAGAAGAAACAAAGGATGAAATAGCCTCTCCAGATTATTCCGCAACAGGCATTGTTCAAAAAGCCATCAGAAAGCTTAAAAAAGAGACTAATTTGGTTGTTATCAGTGACGTATGCTTATGCCAGTACACTTCTCATGGACATTGTGGTATGATTAGGGAAAATGACGATACTGATGACGGAATCGAAATATTGAATGATGAATCACTTCCATACATTGCAAAGGTTGCCTTGTCTCATGCGGAAGCTGGAGCAGACATTGTTGCACCTTCAGACATGATGGACGGCAGAGTTGGAGCCATCAGGCAAACCTTGGATGATGAAGGATATGAAAATGTAATGATTATGTCCTATTCGGCCAAATATGCATCAGCATTTTATGAACCGTTCAGGGTTGCGGCCTGTTCATCACCTCATTTGGGCGATAGGAAATCCTATCAGATGGATCCTGGAAATTCCTTAGAAGCAATCAGGGAGTGTGAACTTGATGTAATTGAGGGAACCGACTTTTTGATGGTAAAGCCTGCACTTCCATACTTGGATGTTGTACGCATGGTCAGAGATGAGTTCATGTTGCCTCTTGTTGCATATAATGTGAGTGGAGAATATTCCATGATTATGGCAGCCATCGAAAAAGGATTTTTAACTGAAAGAGCTATTTTGGAATCTTTGCTTTCAATCAAAAGAGCTGGAGCAGATTTAATTATCACTAACTTTGCACCTTACCTGCTTTTCAACGAGTTGATAGAATGAAAGCATCTGAAATTGCAAAAATCGCACAAATCGCTTCTGCACTGGAAGTAAGTGGTTATCCAAAACCGGGTAATGTCCACAGGACCCGTGATTATGATGATATGGAGTTTGAAGACTTTGTAATCAGTGGGATTGTAATTGGTGACACCATTCGTGAAGCGTGCACGGATGTCGATATTGAAAATCCAAAATTGGGTAAATACATCCTGCAGGCAGTGGCTGAAACAGACAGGTGGATTAAGAATAACACCAACCTTGGTATTGTAATGATGACAACCCCTATTGCTGTTGCAGCGGCCATAAGTGATGATTTTGATGAAATAAGGGAAAACATTAAGTTGCTGATGTCTAAAACTTCTGTTGATGATGCATGTGATTTGTATGATGCGATAAACATCGCCGATGCCGGAGGAATGGGAGACCAGGATGAATATGATGTGGCCAGTGACAATGCAAAAAAGGAGTTGAGGGACAACAATCAGACAATGTTTGATGTTTTGAAAATCTCCGCTCCATGGGATATGCTGGCCCGCGAGATGACTTCAGACATGCCCGCCGTTTTTGAAATTGGCTATCCCACATACCATGAACTGAAGCAGGAGAAGTCCCAGAATGATGCCTGCGTTTTGACATTCCTTACAATATTGTCACAGGTTCCAGATACATTGATTTCTAGAAAATATGGTTCGGATGAGGCATTGAAAATCTCCATGATGACAAGGGATTTGCTTAACTTAAGAGATGAGCCAGATTTTGACGAAAGACTTAAGGAATTCGATGATTATCTATTCAAAAACAAGTATAATCCTGGAACCACAGCTGATTTGACAGCAGCATCAATCTTTGTTAGCTATCTGAAATCAAATTTTGAATAATGTGTTTGATGGAATAGTAATCTATTCCTCATTAATTATTTCTTTTGTAATTTTTGAAGCCGATTCAACCATTTTTGGGCAAAATTCTTTAAATAAATGGTTTTCAACGGCAAATTTTACTCCTACTTGTGTTGTAATATCACAATTAAGTAATTCATTGCAGATGTATGACCCGTTTTCTTTTTTAAATTCATCTAAAAATCTTTCACAGGATTCATCACTTTTGGCTTTATTTTCACCAAATTTTAAACCTAAAGCCATTAAAGCACCAGTGCACGCTCCACAAACTTCTCCTTTTCGCATTCCACTTCCAAAACATGCTCCAATTTTTAAAGCTTGTTTTTTTTCAAGCCCTAAATTAGGTGAAAATGCTGCAAATACTGCTTGCGAACACCTGTAACCATTTTTAAATAATTTGATTGCTTCGTTAATTTCACTCATAATTAATATTTTTTTAATCATATTAAATTAATTTATTTTTTTGATTTTAACATCATATTTATAAATAATTTCAAACATATATTATGATATTATTAAATCTTAAAATATATGGTGTTTAAATGAGTGAGGATATTAAAAAAACCATTAGTGAATTACATATTTATGAAAAGAAACTTCTAAAAGAGCTGGAGGCCAATCCGGAAGCGACTCCAGAAGAAATTGCCGAAAATTGTGATATGAATATTAAGGCTGTCATGAGTGCTGCAGGTTCTCTTGCATCAAAGGACATAATTGAAGTTGACAAGAAGGTTCAGGAAACATATTCCTTAACAGATGACGGGCTGGAATATGCCGAGCATGGGCTTCCAGAACGTAGGATATTGAACGTTTTAGCCGATAAGGACCAAATTGAAATGAAAAACTTGGCTGAGGAAGCGGGCATTGATAAAAAAGAGGCAAATATAGCAATTGGATGGTTGCGCCGTAAAAATTGGGCTCAAATCGAAAAGGGTTCTGTAATCATCACAGATTTTGGTAAAGATTTCGTATCCAAAATTGATGTTGATGAAAAGGCATTGGACTACCTCAAGGCTAATGTTGATGGAGTCAAACTTTTCACTGATGACATAATGGATGGTTTTAAAAAGTTAACAGGTAGGAAAAACATTTTAAACGTAAAAAAAGAAACCTCACATTCTTTTAAACTACTGCCTAAAGGTGAAGCCATACTTAAGGAAGGGTTCACCATTCAGGAGCAGGCCACTCAATTAACACACCAGCAATTAAAAGATGGAGAATGGAAAAGTTTACAGTATCGTCCTTATGACATTAATGCTGAAGCACCAATAGTATTTGCAGGTAAAAAACATCCTTTAAGGGTCATCATTGATGAAATAAGAGAAATCTTTTTGAATATGGGCTTTTCAGAGGATAATGGAGAATTTGTCGAATCAGCATTCTGGAACTTTGATTCACTTTTCCAGCCACAGGATCATGCTGCCCGTGAAATGCAGGACACATTTTATCTTAAAAATCCATTAACCTGTGATTTACCTGATGAAAAATTAGTAAGGCTCACAGCCGAAACCCATGAAACCGGTGCGGATACAGGTTCAATCGGTTGGAAATATGATTGGAGTGAGGACATTGCACGCCAGAGTGTTTTAAGAACTCATACAACTGGAATTTCAACAAAACACTTGTTTGAACATGAGCCTCCAATCAAGATGTTTTCTGTCGGCAGGGTATTCAGAAGAGAAACTTTCGATTACAAACACTTGCCAGAATTCCATCAGGTTGAAGGACTTGTATGTGATGAAGGAATCAGCTATCAAAATCTTTTAGGAACCTTAAAGGAGTTCTATAAAAAATTAGGTTTTGAAGTAAGATTCAGACCTGCTTATTTCCCTTACACTTATCTGTCTACTGAAACCGAAATCTATTTGGAGGAAAAAGAAAGTTGGATTGAACTTGGAGGTGCTGGAATGTTCAGGCCAGAAGTATTGAAACCTCTTGGAATCAACCAACCTGCTTTGGCTTTCGGTTTGGGTATTGAAAGATTGGCTATGATAAGATATGATGTGGAAGATATTCGTATGCTTTATAAAAGCGATATCAAATGGCTTCGCGAGTTGCCTGTTGATAATGGAGTCGAATTATAATGTCAATTAAGCTTGTTTCTTGGAATGTAAACGGCATAAGGGCAGTTTCAAAAAAGGATGAATTTTGGGATTGGTTCGAAAATACTGATGCTGACATTATCAACTTTCAGGAAGTAAGGGCCGATAAGGATAAGATACCAAAGAAATTAGCTGATGTTGACGGTTTTTGTCAATTTTTCAATGAAGCTGAAAAGAAAGGATATAGTGGTGTAGGAACTTACTCTAAAATAGAGCCTGTTGATGTTTCCAAAGGCCTTGGAGTTGAAGGCCTTGATGGGGAAGGAAGGGTCTTAAAAATCACATATCCTGATTTTATTTTATACAACATATATTTCCCGAATAGTGGAATGAATGCAAAAAGACTTGATTTTAAGGTTGATTTCTGCAATGCTTTATTGAGTCAGTTGGTGGAGCTTAAAAATCAAGGCAAAAATTTGGTAATTACTGGAGATTATAATATTGCTCACAATCCGATAGATGTTTATAATCCTAAGAATTGTGAAGGAAAATCAGGTTATCTGCCGGAAGAGAGGGCATGGCTTGATGAGCTTGAAAATGAGGGTTTTGTTGATACATTCAGAATGTTTGATGAAGGCGAGAATAACTTTACATGGTGGAGTTATAGGACCCGTGCACGTGAAAGAAATGCCGGTTGGAGACTGGATTACTTTTATGTGAATGAAGAGATGAAAGATAATGTAAAAGCAGCTGAAATTTTATCTGACATTTATGGCTCTGATCACTGTCCTGTAACTTTAGAGCTAGAATTTTAAAAAAATAGTTATTTTGGTGATTATAAAATAGTATTAATATCACCAATATCTTCAATAATGGTAATGTCCAATTTTTCTTTTTTTATGTATTCTCGGTCCTCTTCAGTAACATCGGAATTAACTAAAATTGCACTTAATCCGGCATTGACTGCACCTAATGCATCAGCTTTAAATTTATTTCCAACCATTACCGATTTTTCAGGATTTCCGTTCATTTTCCTTAGCGCAACATCATAAATCAGTTTTTCGGGTTTTTCTCGGCCTACTTCTTCAGATGTTATGACTGCATCGAAAAATGAGTTGATGTTAAGTCTTATAAGTTTTTCCCATTGTTTTATTGTGATTCCATTTGAAATAACGGCTAAGCGATATCCTTGGCTTTTAAGGTAAATTAATGTGTCAAGTGTTTCCGGAAACGGCCTTAAGAGAGCCATTTTGACGTTGTGGTATGTTGTCATTCCAAGCGCTACGAGCATAGGATCTTCATGGCCTAAAACAACCTGTGTCAATACATTGAAGTGTTTGCCGTAATTGGATCCTTTTTCACGAATTATTGTTTTTAAAACACCGTATGCTTCATCCTTATCTAATGGCAGGCCATTATCAACCATTATTCCAATTGCCGCTTTTCTGGCGGTTTCGGCAAAATTGCTGGTGTCAAGCAATGTGCCATCTATATCGAAAAAAACAACACGGTCATCATTGTTCATCATATAAATCTTATTATAATCTTATAGTTATTTAAATTTTTTTAGAAAAATGCATCTAGACTTTGCTGAACTTCTCCACGTGCCATGTCCTGGAGGTCTTTTTTGGAATATCCAAATGCATTCATGATCCTTTCAACGGCAGGAATCAATTGATTGTTGATGTAATAATCCTTGTCATATGCATATCCATCACTATACTCGTAAGGAACCGCTCTTTGGCTAATTGAACCTTTTCCCTTAACGATAATGTACTGGATGATGGTGCCCCTTGTCACTTTAATGCCATGGTCCTCAATTTTTTTTGCAGCAACGACATGTGGGCCGACCTGTTTGTATTGGTCAAGCGGCTTGGTGATTTGTGTGTGGATAATCAGTTCCTTATTGTCAACTTCTCCATTTTTAATCCTTTTTAAAACTTTCTTTATGGCTTTGATAGCTTTATCAGAATCCCCTTCTTTTAAAATAGCCATTAAAATTTCTTCTTGTGTTTTTTTAACAATTGGAGCCCAGTCTCTTCTAACCAATTCCAATCCTTTTGCAATTATTTCTCCATCTTCAATAACTGCATATCTTTTTTTGCTTACAAAAAATCCTCTTCTGTAAAATCCCTCATATTCCAGTTCCATACTTTCCGGAAGGGTTGAGTTAAGGTAAGTAATAAATTTTTGAGCTTGTGCTTTAATTTCAGCTTCAAGTTCTAATTGTTCTGGGCTTTCTTGCATTTTCACACCTTGTTCATATATTATTTTTATGGCTTTATATCTTTTTTCTTAATCAAAGTCAATTTTATTGTCTGGATAGTGTATTATTCACTTATTAAACTTCAAATATTACTTTTCAAATGCTCTAGGACATTTTATATATTGTATTCAAAGTATAGTATGTATGGAGTTGATAACATGGAAAAACAAAGATTGATATCAAGTTATGATGAGGTAAACGATACATTTGTAGGTAAAATTGATGGGCAAAACGGATATTGTGCTGATTACAGCATTTCAGAAGGGATTTTTTTAAGCATAGACAAAAACAATATTCCGACTTCCGTTTTAGTCAACAATGCTTCAAAAGTGTTCAACATCTCTAAAAAAGTTTTGGAAAATTCCAATGTTGAAATTGACATTAATTGTGACAAAATCTGCCTATATTTCACAATGTTCATTGAAAATCTGCAGATTTGTTCTATTAGATGTAAAAACAAATATGGAATTCCAAATATCAGTTTTAAAATAGATAGTAACTATTAGTTACTTTCTATTTGACTAACTTTAAATAAGATTAATAATAAAATGTGAAGTGTCCTAATATAAAAATAGGGGATGATGTTTTGACCAATCGAGATGTTAATGTTAAACCGGGAGATGAGATTGTTATTGTCTTGCCGGAAAGTGCAATGGAAGATGATGAAATAGAAATAAATCTTGATGAATTAGGTATTGACTTAGAATCACTGGGTGAAGAGGTTAATATTGTCATTCAAATTGAAGGTGAAGATATCGACGATGATTTTATATTGGATGAGGAAGAAGAGATTGCAGAACCAAATGAATGGTATTTTAATGATGATCCGTATAAAATTGTCTATTATGAGTTTCCAGATTTTGATTAGGTGTGTTTATGGAAAAGATTCCTTATTATGTTTTTGATGAAGACGAACAGTCTCGCCCCATGGGCATGGATGGTGAAGCTTACATTGATGATGAAGAATTGAGGGTATTGTTGATAGATTTGCTGGGCGAAGATGTTAGCGAAGATGAAATTCAGAAAATTTTAAAGGCGGCTTCTGATGAAGATATTTCTGAGGAAGATTTTGATAAGTTGGTTGATGATTTTATTTTGAAAAATAAATCCTGATTTTCCCTAATTTTTAGCTAAAAATAAAACATTTATATATAATGATAAAGTAATATTTTATTATCATTATTCTTTAAGGCTCTTTTTTGCTCTCAAAAATTAAGCTATTTATTATCTTGCATATAGTTTTAATTGAAAAGAGGCTTATTGACTGCGATTATTATATTATTAATTTATATTTATTAGGTGAAATAATGGCAATTTCTCAAGGAAAATCAACTAGAAGTCCATCCGGTGCAAGAAATGTTGCAAACCGTGGAAAAAGAAAATCTGAATTAGGCAGAGACCCTGCTGAAACCAGATTAGACGAAAAAAAATTAAGGAAAATCAGAACCCGTGGCGGAAATGAAAAGCTCAGATTAGCTTCTGGTGATAAAATCAACGTCACTGATGCTAACGGTAAAACCCAAGTTTTAGACATTCTTGGAGTAATTGAAAACACCGCAAACCCTAACTACGTAAGAAGGAACATCATTACTAAAGGGGCTATTGTGGAAACTCCTGAAGGTAATGCCAAAGTGACCTCCAGACCAGGTCAAGACGGTGTTATTAACGGAATTTTAATTTAAAGATTTTCATCTTTAAACTCTCTTTTTTTTTAAATTTTTTAGTATTACTTAATAATTATATACTTGTTTTAACATAGATATTATATTGATAATTTGTTTAGGAGATATAATGTCAGACGATAAAATTAGTATGAATCATGGTGCTGGTGGTGAAGTGATGGCTAATTTGATTGCTAGCACTGTTTTAGATAATATCACTAAAAAGAGCGTAAATGGTGGTATTAGTTTGGATGCATTGGATGATGGAGCATCTATTCCAATCGATGATTGGGAAATTGTTGTAACAACTGACGGCCATACTATTGATCCGTTATTTTTCCCTGGGGGAGACATTGGCAGAATTTCTGCAGCAGGAACCATTAATGATGTTTCTGTAATGGGTGCACGTCCATTGGCTATTTCTAATGCGATAATCATGCAGGAAGGATTTCCTATAGATGATTTGGATAAGATTATGAAATCCTTAAACGAAACCTGTCAGGAAGTTGATGTGGCCGTAATTACTGGTGACACTAAAGTGATGCCTCAAGACAAGCTTGAAGGTATTGTTATGGTAACCACTGGTGTCGGGATTGCCAAAAAAGGAGAAGTAATTCGCGATTCAACTTTAAAAGTGGGCGATAAGATTATTGTCACCGGCAGTTTGGGTGACCATGGTATGAGCTTGATGTCATTTAGGGAAGGTTTCGGTTTTGACACTGATTTGAAATCTGATGTGGCTCCTATGTGGAATATTATCAAGAAAGCTTTAGATGTTGGGGGAGTTACTGCTATGAAAGATCCTACTCGTGGTGGTTTTGCAAATGCCATCAATGAAATGGCTTCAAAAGCAGGTGTTGGAGTTGTTTTAGAGCAAACTGCAATTCCTATTAGGGAAGAGGTTCATGCAGTATCTGAAATGTTAGGTATTGACCCATTTGAAGTAGCTAACGAAGGAAAGGTTGTGATGGGAGTTAAGGCCGATAAGGCTGAAGAAGTCCTCGATGCAATTAAAAGCGAAAAATATGGTGAAAATGCAGCAATAATTGGAGAAGTAGTAGAAGGAGACTATGTTGTTGTAAACACTCCTATTGGTGGTGAAAGAATTCTTGAAGCCCCTATTGCAGATCCAGTTCCTAGAGTTTGTTAGGTGATAGAATGGTAAGTTTTTTCTCAAGAAGAATTATTGCTTATATCTTAGATTTCTTTGTTGTCTCCGCAGTGATGTGGATTTTAGCATTTTTATTATCTTTAGTATTCAGTCCTTTGGATATTAATTACGTTTATGGGGCATTCCCATATATAGCTCCGATTTTAGGATTCGTTTACTTCGTATTCCTTGAAAAAACTAAAGGCGCAACCATTGGTAAGGCAATAATGTATTTGGAAGTTAGGTCTAGAAATGGGGCTCATATTAATTGGCCACAGGCAATTGTTCGAAATTTAACCAAAATCTATTGGATACCTATCTTATTTGATTGGCTTATTGGCAGGTTTATGAATACAGATAGATTATTTGGAAAGATAACAAAAACTGTAGTTGTTAATATGGCTTAAATGGCTATTTTTTTTGATTAATATGATTAAAAAAGTTCAAGTCCTTTGGTATCTAAATAAGGAAGATTTGGAAAATTATTGCATTGACTTTAAGGAATATAAGTCTCATAAGCTTGATGGCTATGAGATTTGTGATGTTGATGAGGACTTGATTTTTGATTTGTGTGATAGGGATCCGGATAGATTGGAGCCTCTAGGTTTTTTTAAAAATAAAAAAGAAATTGAAAACTATTTGTCTGATACTATCACAAATAACGAGTTTGACTTGGAGATTGGGTCTCCCGAACTTGAAGACAAGATAAAAAAAGCACAAGCCAATATCGAGTTTTCAGGTGAAGACTACTATATCTCCATTGATGATGGTGCAAAAATTGCCAGCTGGTTTGATTCATTAAGGAGAGAATACAATAGTTCATCTGAAGACAATATGTGGGTTTTGGCCGTTACAGGTTACGACCCTTATGATTTGTCTTTGACCGGCAGGACCTTGTCATTTGTTTTAGCGGATATCTTGAACCTAAACGAATCGTCACTTGATAATATGATTCCAAATAAAGGGCATATCACTGTTGATGAATGGAATGAAATTTTGGATAAGGTGTATAAGAAAAACAAGATTTATTTAGGTTTAAATAGGGTTGTTTAATGTATTCAACGAACCCTATAATCACCATAGTATTAAATAGATCCTTTATATGCTCTGTATATGTAGTAAAAGTCTATAAATAAGATTGCAATCCATATAAAAACGAGTATGTTATTATGGTGTATTAATGAACGATACATGAGCAATAATGTAACTCCTAAACCCGCTATTCCATAAAGTAATTTTCCTTTGTTTGGAGGGGTTTTATATTGCGCCTGAGGCAGGTTTTGGAAATCTGCAGCAGTGTTAACGGCTATGAATTCTTTAGCAGCTTCACAATTTGATGTTATAACAATATATCTGTTCAACTGTGTGTAGATAAGTGTGTATGATGTCACATTGCCTGTTTTTTCCTGCATGTATACTTCAACACCGTTTATGGTAGTTTTACTCATTCCATTGCGTTCACCATTTCTTCTAACGAATTCGTCATCAACGAAGGCATTCTCATATGTGGCAACGTCAATGGTTACGACTTCATCTTTTCTCTGGTATATGTGTTTATATACGTTTGCGCCACTGGACTTTCTGTATTGGTTATCCTCCTTTGAAGTTTGGAAAAACCCATTTGGCAGATTGAATCTTACTCCTCCGACAGTGGTGGAGTTATAGCTTTGAGAGTTGGTTGGAGGTGCTGTCATGACTTTTGCAGTTGCAGTGACCTCGCTTCCGCATGTTCCGCAGAATTTTGTACCTTCTGGTAAGTCTGCTCCACATTTTGGACATTTGTTGTCTGATTTGGATGATTCTTGGGTTTTTGGAATGTTTGAAACATCGCTTCCGCATGTTCCGCAGAATTTTGAGTCTTCCAGTATGTCTGCTCCGCATTTTGGACATTTTAAGTTTGTTTGTTCTGCCGGCATTTTATTCACCTTATTTTATGGTCGTATTTAAATTTTGTTTTATATTGTATTATATTTTTTTGTAGTGTTCACAGTAGCGTTTGTACCTGCAGGAGTTGCATTTGTTCGGATTTTTTGTTGGAATAAACGGTTTTGATCCATCAAACAAGCCGTGCATTCTATTGATTGTGAATTTGATTTCCTTTTCAATTTCTGGAGTGAATACCTCAATCCAGAATAGGTTGCTTGTTCCGCGCTCCCTTAGTGCCGATTTGATTTTTCTTTTATCATTTGTCATGCTTTTGAATGCAAGACTGTAGGCTCTCACCTGGTTCATTGTGGATTGGTATGGTGTACGTCCAGGCTTGTCATCGATTATGACAATCTCATCGGGTTTCATCCAGATTTCATCGATATATCCTCTGATTCCGAACTCTGGAGCAACCACAAAGCATTCTCTTGACATGGATGCGGTCTCTTTAGACGCTTCAACGGCATCTTCAAAGGTTGAAGGTGTCGAATCCTTTTTGAAAATGTCTTCAAGCTGGTTGTGGATTTCACTGCCGTGTGTCATTTCGGGAGTTGGTGCAGTTTCTATGCCCTTCATGTATTCAAGATATAGCTGGTATTCGCAATATCCTTGCTGGTTGAGCCAACTAATGGGGAAATTATTTTTGCCGTCTATTATTTGAAGGCCTTTGATGGAAGGGTGTTGTTTAATTTCATGTTCTGTTTCATATCCGGTAATGTTTTTTTGTTGCATGATTTTAATCTGTAATTTATAATACTTAACATATGCTCTAGGAAGCCTTTTATATATTGATTTCGATAAACTAGATTCATGCACTATTCTACCGCAAAAAGCATCTTGTCCAAAAATAATGGGATGAATCTCTATAGGGGTTGCAGCCATGGCTGCATCTACTGTGATTCCAGAAGCAAAATCTATGGAATGGATCATGAATTTGAAGATATTGAGGTTAAAGAGAACTCTTTGGAGCTTTTAAAAAAGGAACTCAAAAAGAGAACCCCTTCCATGATTGGAACCGGTGCAATGACAGACCCATATGTTCCATTGGAAAAAAATTTGAAATATGTAAGAAACGCTTTGAAGCTAATTAATGATTACGGTTTCGGATTCACTTGCATTACAAAATCCGACTTGGTTTTAAGGGATTTGGATTTGCTTAAAAAAATCAATGAAAAAACGAAAGCTGTCGTGCAGATGACACTGACAACTGCAGATGATGATTTGTGCGGCATTTTGGAGCCGAACGTTTGCCCCACTTCAAGGCGTGTGGAAGTGCTTGAAAGGCTAAATCAAGAGGGGATTCCCACTGTCGTGTGGCTGTGTCCAATTTTGCCCTACATTAATGACAGTGAAGACAACATTAATTCCATTCTGGATTATTGCATCGAATCTGAGGTTAAGGGCATAATATGTTATGGAATGGGCTTGACTCTCAGAGAGGGCAATCGTGAGTATTATTATGAAAATTTAGATAAGCATTTCCCTGGCTTAAAAGAGAAATACATTAGGGAATATGGGAATAGCTATTCAATCCCATCCTCTCGGGATAAAAAATTGATGGATATCTTTAAAAGGAGAACTTCCCAAAACAGCATCATGAATAACCCTAATGAGATTTTTAAGTATCTGCATGAATTTCCGCAGAAAACCTATCAGACTAAATTGATTTAAATATCTGTTTTTTTATATATTAATATGATGAATTTTGAGGATTTTGATATTTCAGATGACATTCTAAAAGCTATTGGTGAGATGGGGTTTAAAAAATCGACTCCAATTCAAAATAAGGCGATTCCAATAGCACTGAAAAATATGGACATTACGGCTCAGGCTCACACTGGAAGCGGAAAGACTTTTGCTTTTTCGATTCCCGTTCTTGAAAAGATTTTCATTCCTGACAAATCTCCTCAAGCTATCGTTTTATGCCCGACACGGGAATTATGCATGCAGGTTGCCGGTGAAATTGATAAGCTGGCCAAATATGTTAAGAAACTTAAGGTTTTAGCTGTTTATGGCGGTCAACCGATTGGAAAACAAACCAGGGTATTGAAAAAGGGAGTTCATATAGTTGTCGGAACTCCTGGCCGTGTAATTGACCATATCCAAAGGGGCAATCTGGATTTGATTGGGATAGAGACTGTTGTTTTGGATGAAGCTGATGAAATGCTTGACATGGGTTTTAGGGAGGATATTGAACAGATTTTAAATGCTTCTCCTCGCCAGAGGCAAACACTACTTTTCTCAGCGACAATTCCTCAGGAAATAAGGAAAATAGCTAAAAATTATCAAAACAATCCAAAATTTATAAAAATTGAAAACAAAAAGAAAAACATTCCTAAAATCAAGCAATACTCTTTTAAAACTAACCATGAGCATAAGTTTGATGATTTATGCAAGCTATTTGATATTTATGGCATAAAATCAGCATTGATATTCTGCAATACCAAAAAAGGTGTTGATTTTGTTTTTAAAAATTTAAAAAAGAATGGTTATTCCTGTCAGGCCTTGCACGGTGACATGACCCAAAAGACAAGGGATAAGGTAATGAATAAATTCAGAAACGGTAATGTTGACTTTTTGGTTGCAACGGATGTTGCCGCCCGTGGTTTGGATATCCTGAATCTGGATTTTATAATTAATTATGATGTTGCCCAAAATCATGATGCATATATTCACAGAATTGGAAGAACCGCTAGAGCAGGTGGTTCCGGATATGCATTGACTTTGGTTACTCTTCAGGATATCCCTGCTTTTGATAACATTAAAAGGCAGAACAAGACGGGCATTGAAGAGAAAAGGATCCCGACAGATGAGGAAATCGAAGATATCAAAAATAATCTGGTTATGGATGAGGTTAAAAATTCGGTTAGGAATGGTGATTTGGAAAAATATATTAAAATAATAAAAAAGAATTCATCTTCAGATTTAAGCAGTGAAGAAATAGCTGCCGCATTATTAAAGAGAGTGAGGGAAAATTAGTTATTTCCCGCCATCAATAATGTTGTATTTGATTTTTTCGTTTTCAAGTTCGCGTGTGAATGCCTTGCTCATATCCCCAACGCAGATTGCAAGCACATTCAATCCTTTGCGTGCTGCATTTGCAGTTGCTTGGGGTGCGGCATATTCAATATCCAAAGGCAAACCCAGTTTTTTAACCACTGCACGGGAAACGGTTCCTGCAACGGCAACCTTATCTATTGCTTCGCCGGTGTTGGTTCCGTTATCATAAACGTTTTTAATCAGGTCTAAATCGCATGCTTTGGATCCGCCATCTTTGATTGTTGGCACATTAATGACGGTGACTTCGCCCACGGTCATGTCTATAAGTCCTGTAAGATTGCTTAAGGCAACATCCATATTTTCTTCAGCATCTTCCAAGACTATGCCTGTTGCATTTTCTTCTTTTTTATGAGCATATAAGACTCCATCTTCCATAAAAAGACCAACAAGTTCATCTTTTTTAAGGTCTTCTTTGGCAATTGCCGGCCAGATTGTTTTATAGTGGTTCATGGTTTCCAAAACAGAATCTGAATATTTCCTTAAGCTTATAGCATCTTTTTTAACTTTGTCGATGCCTGATTGAGTTATTTTATAAGGGGACCTGCCATCCTTGGATGTGATGTATCCCTGTTCAATTAAAGTTTTAATGTTTTCTGAAACAGCCTGTATTGTAATTCCCAAAGTATTAGCCAAATCTTTTTGTTTGAGGTGAGGGTCTTGTTTTGATATTTCACTCAATATTTGAAAATGTGTAAGCGCACCTCTTTTTTTAAATGCTTTCATGATATTCATTCCTCAATTTAAATTGATATGTTTTATATTTTTAATTTATCTTATATAAATATTAGTTTGTTAATTTTCCAGTTAATTCCTCGTTAAATCGTTCAATGAATTCTGATTTTTTATCAAGTGGAATGTAGGCACCGCATGCCATTGCGTGGCCTCCGCCAGTTCCTCCGACTTCCGATGAGATTTCACGGATAATGCTTCCAAAATGAATTCCGTCATATGAAAGCAGTCTGGAGCACCTGAGGGAAACCTTCAGGCCATGTTCATCAGTTTGCGTAAATCCTATGATTGGCTTTTTCCAGTTGCAGTGTCCTAAAATCATGCCTGTTACTGTTCCGACGATTTCTGGTTTGATTCCTGTCCCGTCAAAATATTGCAGGTTTTCCATTTCAATGATGTTTGCCTCATCATTTTCAGTAATTTTAGATATTGATGTGGCCAAGTTGTATCTGTGGGTTTTGCTGATTGCTTCAAGCTGGTCCAATGCTTCAATCCTATCTCCTTTTAAAACTTCCATGGCTACAATTTCTTCACGGTTCCTTCCGCATGCATTCATGGCAGTTGAGAACTCGGAACCGTCCCTTAAAAAGCTGGTTTCGTCTTCATTGAGAAATGTGTATGAATCTCCGATTATTAATTGAGGAATGTATCTCACATATTTTCCGGGAACCACTTTTGAGATCATCTCAACAAGCCTTTGGAAAAGCCTTCCTTTCTCTTCCATTGTCAGCTCATTCAATGTTTTCCTGTTGTGCTTCTCGTCGATTCCCAATTCTTCTAGAATGGCCATGGTTTCTGCAGTGTTGTTTGTGATTGGCAGTTTAACGTCACTGAAATAGGAAAGGGCGACGAATAGCGGTCTTGTGTTCCTTCCATAGATGTTAATGTCATTTTTGGTAACTTCAAGATAACCTTCATCGATTGCATCCTGTTGAATGATTTCATTCAATCCTTCAAAATGGCCTGTTTTTGTATTCTGCATATCTCCGATGGCTGATAGGACTCCAATCCAGCTCAAATCCTTATATCCAAATTCTTTTGCAAGAAAATAGCATAGTCCTCCGCCGCAAACGTAATATGATCCGTCAATTCCATGATGCATTGGGTTGATTTCCAGGTAAGTGTAATCTTTGCCCTCATTATAGTCAAGGTCTCTTAAGGGAGGGTGGTGGTCCAGAATGATGATTTTTTGCCCTTTTTTGGCATTGGTGTCGACACGTTGGCCTGAACCCAAATCGGAAAATATCGTAAGCTCATGATTTAGTTCGATATCATCCAGGACATCCAAATTGACAAATTCGATTTCATGGGTCTTATTTTGTCTGTCAAGTGTGGTTGATAATATTGCACCTGAACAGATTCCGTCGCAGTCAATGTGGGAATATATCTTGATGTCTTCGGCATTTTCTATGATTTCACATGCTTTCCAGTACTGTTCGTGCATTAATGGTGGTATCTGCATAATAATCAGTTTCTAATTTCCTTAATCTTTAGGCTAACTTCCTTAAGCAATTCCAATTTTGTGCCTTCCCATTCAACAAGGATTCTGCCTGATTTTTCATACCATTTTCCAGGATATGCTCTTTCTCTATCAATATTGTATTGCAAACCAAGTCTTTTCAGTGCCCTTTCGATATCTGAAAGGCTAGGATCCGCTACGGCATATTCCTTTGAGACCTTGCGGCCTTCGGAAAGGCTTAAGTTTTTATCTAAGTATTGTGGCCAAATAGTTATCATATCATCACCTATTTAATCTGATTTTCAAAGATTTCCAATGCATCTTTAACGACTAGGTCCATATTGTAGTATTTGTATTTGGCCAGTCTTCCGGCAAAGATGACATTTTCCTCTTTTTCCATTTCCGCTTTGTATAATTTGAACTTGTCGAGATATTCCTGTGTCGGATAAGGATAGCATTTCTCGCCATTGAATCCGGGATATTCTCTCATGATTGCGGTCTTGTCTTTAACTTCCTGCCAAGTTAGTTTTTTGAATTCTGTAATCCTTGTGAAGTAGGGGTCATTCGGATAGTTGACAACCGCAACATCCTGATATGAATCCTCATCTAAGATTTCATATACGAAGTTTAAACATCTGTATAAAAGTTCTCCATATTTGTAATCATAAAAGTAATCGATAGGGCCGGTATATATCAATGTCTCATAGTCAATCTTGTCGATATAGTCCTTGTAGTCTGAATTCAGCCCGACATGTATATTGTCTGATTTGATCATGTTTTCGCACATTTTGGTAAATCCTTCCTTGGGCATTCCCTGATATGTGTCTGCAAAGTACCTGTCATCGTGATTGAATCTGAATGGGATTCTTGAAATGACGCTGGAGCTCAGATTAGCCGCTGAAGTTCCCCACTGCTTTTCAGTATAGTTTTTAAACAGCTTGTCGTAAATGTCACGGCCGGCATTTTTCAAGACAACATCTTCTGATGATTTCACCTCATCGATGTCTTCCTTGTGCTCTTCAATCCACTCCTTCATTGACTCTTCATCCAAATCAAGGTCATAGAGGGCATTCAAGGTGTCAATGCAGATAGGCATTGGAACGAGCTTTCCATCCACGTAGCTTAAGACCCTGTGAACGTAGTCGTTCCATTCGGTAAACTGTGAGAGATAATCATGGACCTTCTTTTCATTGGTGTGGTAGATGTGAGGCCCGTATTTTTGAATTAATAATCCATCGTCATAAAAGTCATAGACGTTTCCGCCGATGTGCTTTCTCTTTTCGATAACCAATACCTCTTCATCCAATTCGTTAGCAATTCTTTCGGCTATCGTAAGGCCGGAAAGTCCAGCTCCAACGATAACATATTTATAATCAGACATGTCTTTACTCCTTTGAAGTCATTATTTTGGACTCTAATGCTGTTGTCATTGAACTTAGCAGCATTCTGGTTTTCAAGTCGCTTTTATGGATTTTTTTAAGCCTATTCACTTTTTTAAGCAACAGCTTGTTTTCCTCTTTTGTAAAAGGGGAATTCTTCCAGGTGTGCATCCAGTGAAGCAGGTGAGGATTGACGGACACTGTCTGCACCTCTTTTGAAAATCCTTCGGTTTTCTTTCTGCAATAGATGTAGGCTTCCATCAGTTCATCCAAAAGCCTCACGTTAACGTTATTTGTGATTGACTTGTCGTTAGGCAAGTCACGAATGTAATAGTCGTAGGAAATGAAATTGTTCAGATACACGATTCCCTTTGCGTTTAGGAGAGCTTCCAGGGTAAATGCCATGTCATCTCCTGAAACGTATGGCTTGAATCGTATGTCATTGTCCATTATCAATTCCCTTTTGTAGATTTTGCACCATACGGATGGCTGCATTTTCAACAGGTCAGGTTCCTGTTCGATATTGTCGACATGGATTACATCCAGCGGCTTGTCTCTAGGGTAGGTGACTTCCAATGTTTTGCCGTATAAAACTCTTTCAACGACATTGTCCCAAACCACATCGGGGATGTCCAGGAAGTTTGCAGACTCAAAGGTCTCATCAGGATATGTGCTTTCCAGGTCGTCCTTGTAGGGGGAGTATGACTTTTGGACATATCCTCCATACTCGAATATTCTCCTGAAGCGTCCGAATGCCATTTGAGCGTCATATTCTTTAACCGCATCATATAATGTTTCACAGGCATCAGGGGTGTATCTGTCATCGGGGTCTAAAAACATGATGTAGTCACCGGTTGATGCTTCAATACCTGTGTTGCGGGGGGTGTGCGCTCCGCCGCTGTTTGTCTCGTGATGTATTGCAACGCAGCAATCGTATTTTTCAGCATACTCATCAATGATGTCTCCTGATCCATCAGTTGAGCAATCATTGACCATTATGATTTCCAGATTCTCGTTTCCAATAGTTTGATTTATAAGAGAGTCGATTCCACCTTTGAGATGGTCTCCAACATTAAAAATTGGCAAAATAATGCTTATCTTATCATTCATTTTCTTCTCTCCATGTCTTAAATAATAATTCCATCATGTCGGGAACGGTGTAAGTGTCAGGGTAAATGTAGGCAATATCGTATTTTTCCAGAACCCTTGCAGTAATCGGACCAATACAGACTGTCAATAAATTGTCGTTTAAAAGTTTAGCTAGTTTCTGTTTATCTTCAGCTATTTCAAAGAAGGTTTCAACAGTCAGAGGGCTTGTAAATGTAATCGCATCAATTTCTTTGCTTTCGATTTTATCGATAAGCTCTTTGACCGCTTTTTTATCCATCGGAAATAATGACTTATATGCTTCGGCTAAAATCACTTCATTTCCAAGTTCCCTTAAACTTTCGGGCAAAATCGGCCTTGCAGAGGCAGTTCTTGGAATTCCAATGGTCTTTCCAGTAATATTGAGGTTTTTAAACTCTTCGATTAGTCCTTCAGCCGTAAAATCTCGAGGCATCAAATCAACAGTCAAGCCATTTTTTTCAGCTAGTTTCCCAGTTTTATTTCCAATAACGGCCAATTTACAATCTAAATTCTTTAAAAATTCTGGGTAGAATTTGTTCAGCGAAACGATTGTTGTCGGTGATGTGAATACAATCCAGTCAAGCTCATCTTTCCTTTCGACCAATTCCTTTAAGGATTCGCTGTTGATTGGTTCCAAATCAAGTGTGGGCGCAAGAATTGCTTCGCCACCTAGGTTTTCAACAATATCACAAGCCTTTTTTGCCCTATCCTTTGGCCTTGTTATTGCAACTACAGGTTTTGACATTTCATATTACCTTCATTAATTTATAATGTATTATATTTTGTTTTTATTGGTTTATAATGTTTGTCAATTTGATTTAATTTAAAAATTGATTTGGGATTGTAGAATTGCTGAAAATTAATTTAGATATTGAAAATTCATAATTAGTTGGTTTTGGCAGTGATTTTGATAAAGTCGATAAGATTATCAGAATTCATTAAAAAATTAAAAATTAGGAAAGAAATCACTCTTTCCTATTCTTTAAACGGGTTTGAACTGTCATAGGTTTTGCCATCAACGGTTAATGTGTATTCCCCATAGTCAATGTTTCCTGAAACGACTAAATTGGAAACTGTGGAGTCACCGGTCAAGGTCCATGTTGAACCGTCTGCAACATTAATGGTTGTGTTTCCGGTTGAATTGATGGCTCCTTTGAAGTCGGTGTTTTTCATGGTCCAATTCAGGCAGCTGATAGAATCAACGATGACGTCGCCCTCAATGTTTTCATTGTCTGTGTTTACTTCGGCTGTTCCGCCGTTGGATCCTTCATTTCCCCATTGGTTTTGACCTGCAATCTCTAAAAATATGCCGCTTCCAAAGCTTAACTCGGTATTGTCTAGATTAATCACGCAGGCAGTGTTTGTCACATGAAACATCGGAGCTTCTTTGTAGACTGGAGACTCTGAAGGGATTGTTAGTTTGGAGTCGGTGGCGGTGAAGAGTGATGTTCCAACATCGGAATCTCCGCTCATGGACTGGTAGATGAACACTCCGCCCAGATCAACATATTCCTCTCCATCTTGCCTGTTTCCTTCACCGTAACCCTTAAGGTCACAGTTTGTAAGCTCTATTGAGTTCTTGCCTTCAATGCATGCAATTTGTGACACGTAAGCGGTACCCTGCGTATTTTCCACAGTGATGTTTCCGGTCGAATAGATTAAAGGCGAACCTCTGCCGCTGTCTCCGCTTACACCAGTGTTGATTTCAGAGTTTGACACATGCACTTCACCCTCTCCACGATCTGTTGCAAGAGCAGCACAGCTTTGCCCATCAGTGTTGATTACAACATATGAAGCGGTAATCTTGCCATTAAATGTGGCATCAAGACCCCTTGATTTATCGCAGTGTGTTGTTATTTTCACATTGCTGATGGTGGCTTCTGTTGTTCCTTCAACTGTACTTGAACCGGGTTGGCTTCCACCATCACCTCCGGGGGCTTGTCCGCCATCGCCGGAACCTTGTGCTTCAGGTGGTTGTCCTCCTTCACCGCCTTGGTTGGATGCATTCCCATTAGCTTCTGGAGGTTGTCCTTGAGGATTTTCTTGCTGTGAATCTTCACTGCCGGAGCTAGAGCTTTCGGCATTAGTGACAAAAATGCCGTTGGATCCTTCAGAGTTTGTGATGATTTCCACATTTGAAATGTCTAATGTTCCATTTGTGTTAACCAGAATGCCTGAGTTAATGCCATAAAAGTCAGCATCATCACCAGATGAAGCAGTATCTCCGCTTTTGTTGACAATGGAGTTAGCTAATTTTAGGTTTCCTCCATTTCTAATTAAAATGGAGTTATTGTCACTGGCATCCGTGTGGTAAAATCCATTGTTTTCATCCAGACTTTCTGAGTCAACGACAAGGTTTCCTCTGTCTTCAAGTGCATTTGCATCAATATTTATTTGGCGGGTTTGCGACGACTCATTTGTAAATACATATACGCCGGCACCTATGATTATCACAATTGCGATAGTGGCAATTAAAATTTTCCTGTTCATAAAAACTAGTAACTTAGATGTGATATTTAATATTTTTGAATATCCTACTTAAAATGTAGCAAAAAGGTGAATAATCTATACTCCACAAACCTTTTTAATGTATGGAATTTTTGAGAAGACATATGGAAGCAGCCATGACAGGAATATTGTCAGGACAAACATCACTGGGAACAGCAGGTTTGATTTGATTTCGAATGACTCCAGGATTCTTATGATTATTGGATGGGAGAAATACATTCCGTAGCTGCAAATGCTTATCGAAACGATCATTTTTCCTATGAAATTGTCCTTGATGTGCTTAAATGAGGTGATTCTGTCAAGGTATCTGACGAATAGATACATTCCAGACCCCATAAACACTATAGGTACATTCAAATAGATGAGTGAGATGTAGCTCATCTTGCGGTAATCCAGATAGACGAATACGGCCAGTGAAATGATTAGCATAACCAATCCGATAATGCACATCTTCTTATCGGACAGTCTGAATTCCTTGGTATTCAGGTAATAGCCCAAGACGGGATATCCAACGTATCCCGCAAAGCAGTCTAGGTTGAAATCAGGAAACAGCGGATAAGAGCTGAATGTTTTCAGGATGATTGTGAAAAACCAGATGGCCAGGAAATATTTGCAGCCTTTCTCTCCATATTTTTTTATGAATGTGTTGATGATTGGTATGAAGAGGTAAATTCCGATAAGAGTCCAGAAATACCATGTTATTGAGGGATGTCCAATGAATGTGTTCCACATTCCCTCACGGCTGGTATGCAAATACAAAAGCTGAGCCATTATCAGTATGATCCAGAAGATGAACGGATAAACGATTCTGGCAAATCTTCTTTTTAAGAAATCCTTGAGGTCATATTCCCTATTTAAAAGCAATGCTCCGCTAATCATTAAAAAGATAGGGACGCCGACTCTTCCAAGGTCATGGAATGTCATCTGGCCAATGATTTGGGCTTGAGTTGTCAGCGGACCTAAAAAAAGGTCCACATGGCAAACGATAACTGCAATTATTGCAAATGCCCTTAAGAAATCATAATAAAAAATTCGCTCTTTTTTAGTCTTCATAATATCTATTTAGGTTTATAAATGTAATAAATGTTTGATTGCATATCTGAATTTTCTGTAAAATTTTCTTATAAAATTATTGTTGTATAATTTTGAATATATTTCTGAAAGGATTATTGCACGAGTATAATGCTGCTTTAAGATTTCATCGTTTAATAATTTTACTTCTCTTAAAGGCAAATAAATTTCTTCATTAATGGTCGATTCTAGTTCATATACTCTATGAATATTCTCTTTTTTTTCTTTTATAGTCAAATTTGAAAATAATAATATCAGGCTTTGAACACTTGCTCGAATTGGATGTGTTTTTTTAAATGGCACATCTTCAAGTAATTTTAATACTTCTTCAAATCCTTTTAAAAATGCATCGAAAGTTTTTAAATTATGTGAATGGATAATTGAGTCGTTTGAATCAGCAATATTATATATGTAGAGCGCATCATTTGGTAAGAATGTAATTTTTTTAGAGTTTATTAACGTTTTATAATAGAAATAGGCATCTTCAGATAATGAATCTTCAAGGAATCTAATGTTATTTTTCATTATTACATTTTTGTCAAATATTTTTCCCCAAGGAGACACATGGTAATAAGTTGTTTTTCTAAAATTTTCCTCATTTAATAAAGGGTCAAAGTTAATTAAATCATAATCTTCATCACTTTCATGTAAGATATTAACTTTAACTTTGTCGTTTTCAAGATTCCAATAATGAGTAGCCATTACAAAATCAGATTTCTCTTTAGTAATTGTGTTGTAGTAGATTTCAAATGCATTTGGCAGATACTCATCATCTGCATCTAAGAATACTAAATAGGGGGCATGAGCATTGTCAATACCAATGTTTCGAGGTTTACCTGGAAATCCTGAATTTTTTTCTAAATGAATTCCATTAATATTTTCATATTTTTCAGAATATGAATCAATGACCTTTTTTGAATTATCTCTAGAGTTATCATTAACTATGATTAATTCGATATTATCAAAACCAATGCTTTGATTAATAACAGATTCAATAGCTGTTTTTAATGTTTCTTCAGCATTATAAACTGGAATTATGACACTAATCTTATAATCCATTTATTGTTCTCCAAAACCTTTTTTTAGAGTTATTTATTGCCATAAACAATAAAATTTAATGATTAATATAGTTTTTTATATTTCTACTATTTATATTAATCATTGTTCTTTATTCAATAAATCATCAATTTTAGTCGACTTTGTAATTTATCTAAATTCCTTTTTTGGGCAGGGTAATAATAAGCTATTTTTTTTCACTGACAAATTTTATTCAAAATTATCATTTATTTCTTTTAAATAAGCAATGACCTTTTTAAATTCCAAATCTAGTTCTTCTTGTGTTTCAAATAATGTTTGGTTATATTCACTATAATGGTGCATTACAATGTTATCGGGAATATTCATATAATCTTCCCCGAACCATAATTTAAGGAATTCTATAGGTTTATTTGGAATTTTTAACTCATATCCTTCAAATTTTGTAGTTTTCAAAGGGAATATGACATTGGAATCAATAACACCAGCATCTTCGATGTAGGATCCATCTAATCCTTCGCCAATGAAATTTGTTTTATGTGGTGTTAATCCTAATTTTTCATATCTTTCATTAAATTCTTTTTCAAAAGAGAAATCCTTTTCATAATATAAATTTCTAAGATAATATTTGTGGCCTAAGTAATTTTTTGTATAATAATCTACTGATTCTTCTTTTATATAGTCAAATGGAAATATATCTAATTTTACCATAGGTTTTAACCAACCTAACTGTAAAAATGCAGACCTTCCTAACCCTGGTTGATTAAAAAATTTATCATGTCCAACTTCTTTATCATATGCACTATGAAAATCTTTATAATAATTTTCTTCACGATTAATTAATCTAGTTAAAGTACAATTTTCTTTAAAGAATTCATGTTTGCTAATTTCTTTAGGCAATATCTCAATTAATTTATTGTAATCAGATCTCATCATTAAAATATCACAATCGTCGTCCCATGGTATGAAACCATTATGACGAATACCTCCTAAAAGAGTTCCATATAGTAAACAATATTCCATATCATATTTTTTACATATATTGTCAATAAATCTTAATAATTCAACATATAATGATTGGACATCTTTAAGTGTACCTGTAACTTTTATATTCGTATGTTTAATTAGAAAATTTGACATTTCATTTGGTTTCGGGTAACTGGGACTACTTTTTGAATGTGCAAATTTTGCAAGTCTCATGCCATATAATAAAAGAGTTTCAGATTTTTGAATTTTTTTAGGTAATTTTTTATAGAGTTTACTAAAATCCATATTATTTCCCCATTTTTATTTAAAATTGTAATTCAATAGCTGTTCTTATGTTATTTTAAATTAGATGATTATCGTTCAAACGTGGAATTATTATTCTCAAATGGAATATTATAATATTTCATCTAATTGAAGTCATGTTATGGTGTATATTATATATAGTGTATATATTTTATATATCTTTTTTTGATATAATGCTTTAAATCCTATTTTCTAAACTACGTTTGATTTAGACAGTAGAATTCAATGGGGTAAATGTTATTTGGGATTTTTTTTAATCCTGTTCTTTAACATTCATCGTTGATTTTTCTTGTTTTTATATTGAAACTCATTAATCTTGTATAATCTTTTAAATAACAAAAATTAAGTTAGAGTTGTGTTTTATCCTTTATCTTTATATACGATTTTGAATAGATAAAAATTCATGAGTGTAGGGGAATTTAAAAAGTATTCTGATGAAGAAATAAAGCATTTGCAAGAAATTGAATTAATGATTCTCAAAGATGTTGTAAGTATTTTAGATAAACATAATTTAAAATATTATATGTATGGAGGTTCTCTTTTAGGAACCATTAGACATAAAGGTTTTATTCCTTGGGATGATGATATTGATATCATTTTATTTAGAGATGATTTTGATAAAGCGTTAGATATCCTCTACAATGAGTTACCTGAAAAATACGATCTTATTCAAATGGATTACATTGAGGATTGCTTTGGCTCCTTTGCAAAAGTCTCACTAAAAAATACTACCTTTAGCCGTTGGTATACTTCGTATGTTAAATATGAACTGGGAATTAATATCGATTTATTTATATTGGATAATATTCCTAAAAGTGACTTTTTAGGCAAATTGCATCATTATGGATATATCTTTTTTTACCAATTTGTTATTAATTCATGTATTAAGGTGGATATGTACACTAAATTTAGAACTAAATTGCATCATGCAGTTTATGATATTTTAAATTTTATCCCAATAAATCGTAGAACTTGGAAGAAATTACTCACAAAAGAAATGACTTTTTTTAACAATAAAAAAACTGAAAGAGTTGTGGATTGTTTTAATCTAGCAGGATATATGCCTTATCAAAGAGATGATTTTGAACCCGCAATCAAAGCTAAATTTGAAGATTTTGAAGTTAAAATTCCAAAAAATTATGATAAAATTCTAACTCAGATTTATGGGGATTATATGAAAGTTCCTCCAAAGGAAGATAGGTATAATGCAGCTCCTGAAATTCTAGATTTTGGGGAGTATTAGTTTTTATATTTTAAAAATCAAATTATAAATTATGTTTTCGAATATCGGTGTTGTTGGTGCAGGTGCTATGGGAACAGCTATTTCCCAAACTATTTGTGAAAATACTCAAAATGTTTTATTATATGCTAGGCGGGAAGAAATTGTTAATTCAATAAATAAAACTCATTTTAATAGGGATTATTTTCCAAATATTCGTTTAGAAGAAAATATTATTGCTATTAATGATTTAAAAGAGTTAAAAGATGCTGAATTAATCTTTTTAACATTACCTTCATCTACGATTAGGGAAGTTTCCCGTAATTTAAAGGATATTATTTCTGATGATTGTGTTCTTGTTAATACAGCAAAAGGTTTGGAAAAAGGATCTCAAAAAAGAATGAGTGAGGTTATTGAAGAAGAAATTGGCAGGTCTGCTGCAGTGTTGTCTGGACCCAATATTGCTTCTGAAATGGTTGAACGGACATTCTCTTCCGCATCTGTTGCATGTAAAAATAAAGAATACCTTGAAAAAGTTAATAAAGCATTGTCCACTTCTAAATTCAAAGTTTCTGCGAGTGATGATGTGATTGGCGTAGAATATTGTGGTGTTATTAAGAATGTAATTGCAATTTCACAAGGGATTTGTGAAGGAATGAAAATAAATGATAATGCACGTTTTTCAGTATTTACAAAAACTTATAATGAAACAAAAGATTTAATTGAAAAATTTGGTGGGAATCGCAGTACTGTTGATGATTACTGCGGTTTTGGAGATATTATTACAGCTTCAACTTTAAATGTAAGTAGAAATCATACTTTAGGCGTTTTATATGGTCAAAAAATTGTTATTGACGAGAAGGAATCAGGAGTTCTTTTTGAAGGAAAAAACACAATCATTATAATGAAAGAATTATGCGAACAATATAATATTGATTGTGCAACAGTTGATTTTACTTATGATGTAATTATTAATAGAATTAATCCAAAAAAAGCATTTGTAAAGTTTTGGGATAAATTATAAGGGGGATGTTTAATGATTTGCGCAGCCATGTTAGCGGGAGGAATAGGAACTAGATTAGAACAAGGGAAACCTAAACAATTTGTTTATATTAATAATAAACCTATCCTTGTTCATTCAGTAGAAAAATTCTTAAATGTTGCAAAATTTGATAAGATTATTGTTTCCTCTCCAAAAGAGTTTATTGGTGAAACAAAAGAATTAATTGAGGAACATTTCCCAAAAAATGATAAACTTGTAGTTATTGAAGGTGGCTTAACTCGTAATGGAACCATTTTGAATTCTATTAAGTATATGAAAGACCAAAATTGCGAAAAAGATTCTATTTTAGTAACTCATGATGCATCAAGGATATTTGTATCTGAAAAACTAATTGAAGACAGTATTAAATATGCAATTGAAGTTGGTGCGGCTAGTGCAGTAATACCTGCTACAGATGTTATATTTGAATCTAAAGAAAAAGGAAAACTCACTGATATTCCATTAAGGAAATATCTACTTCATGCACAAACTCCGCAATCATTTAATATTGATAAATTCTTAGAAATTTACACAGATTTATCTGAGGATGAAATTGCTAAATTAGATGAGGCAATGATGCTTTTCTATTTAAGAAATGCGGATGTGAAGTTATTTCGGGGTGATCAAGGTAATTTTAAAATAACTCGTCCTTTTGATATTACCTTAGCAGAAGCTATTTTTAAAAATTCACATGCTTCTAAATAAATGTATTAAATGATGTAGTGGGATACATTTTTCTATTTTTAGTATTTTCCAAAATCAATTTCCTCTGGAGCAGGATTAAATCTGGATTCTTCTGGAGGTAACTCCATGTAATTGTTAAAATCCATCCTTAATATCTTATCATAATTATTAGGTATGTTCACTTCTAAATCTTCGAATTTTGCTTTTTTTATAGGCAACCAATCGGTTTTAAAAGAAATGGGCATCAAATTTTCGGATGGGAAATCGCATACCTCTTCACAGTTTTCATATTGGTATTTGGAAAATGATTTCACGCATTTTTTCTTTATTGTGGATGGTGAGATAGGAATTATCTTTAATGTATAATATATTGTCTGTTGAACTAGTTCTTTTATTTTAGAATTGTTTTTAAATTTAAGTATGGAATACATTGTTAACTGGTTTAATGAAAAACATGTCCATCTATGGATGAACTTTTTAAATTTGTTATTTGGAACATTATCCAAAATAAAAATATCAAGGAAGATGTTTGGCGTATAATCAACTTGGTCAGCCCACCATTCCTTAAAAAGAGTATTTTTTAGCGTTAATCTTCCCCAGGTATAATGGTATGTTTCCTCATTTAAAACATTAAAAAATCCATATTTTTCATCAATGTTCTTTTCAAAAATCTTATTTAATTTTTCAAAGTCTTCTCTAAACATGATTACATCAATATCGTCATCCCATGGAATGAATCCTTGATGTCTTATAGTTCCAAGCAAACTCCCGGCATACATAAAATAGGTTAAATCGTGTTCTTCACAAACTTCAATGAAATATTTAAAAAGTTTCATTTCGACTTGTTGTAAATGTTTCAATGTTTCGTCATCGTATCGTTTTGATTTAATCATATTATGTTCCTTCTATTTTTCGTTTTATTGATTAAATTAAATTTTAATAATTTAAATTATTATTGGAAATTTTTAAATATTTCTTTTTTTAGAATATATCTATATAAAATAATATAAATTTTTTTTTAATGTATTAAGGAAGTCATTTTATGTTAAATTTCACTGTTGGTCCTGTAATGAGTAGTGAGTCTGTTAGAAAAATTGGAGGTGAACAGACTCCTTATTTTAGAAACGATGAATTTTCAAAAGTAATGATTGAAAATGAAGAACTGATGAAAGAGTTTGTATATTCTAGTGATGATTCAAGAGTAGTATTCATTACTGGATCTGGCACCGCTTCTATGGAAACCACGGTTATGAATGTCTTTGATGAGAATGATAAGGTTTTAATTGTTAATGGAGGGGGTTTTGGTCAGAGATTTGTTGATTTATGTAATATTCACAATATTGCAAACGATGAGATAAAACTCGATTTTGGAAGTGATATTACAAAAGAAATTCTTGATTCATATTCAGATAAAGGATATACTGGATTTTTAGTTAACATTTGTGAGACTAGCTCCGGAGTATATTATAATTTGGATTTGATAAGTGATTTTTGCAAAGAAAATAACATTTTCTTGGTTGTTGATGCTATTAGCTCATTTTTGGCCAATCCATTAAACATGCAAGAACAAAACATCGATGTTGTCATTACAGGTTCTCAAAAAGCTTTGGCTTGCCCTCCGGGTGTTTCTATTATTGTTTTGGGCCCCAATGCTTTAAAAAGGGTTGAAGATAATCAAGTCAAATCAATGTATTTTGACATAAAAGACATGTTAAAAAATGGTGAAAGGGGTCAAACTCCATTTACTCCTGCAGTAGGTATATTATTGCAAATTAATCAAAGACTAAAAGAAATCGAATCTCAAGGTGGTGTAGAATCGGAGGTTGAAAGGATAAAAAGTCTAGCTGAAGATTTTAGAGATAGGATTTCTGATTTGCCATTGGAGATTAAAACAGAATCTCTATCCAATTCAGTTACTGCAATCTTTTGTAAAAGTGAAAATGCTTCTGTGATTGTGGATAAATTAAAATTAGAGTATAATATTTGGGTAAATCCAAATGGTGGAGATATTAAAGATAAAATGTTTAGAGTGGGGCATATTGGTGATTTAACAATTGATGATAATGATAAATTAATCGATGCGTTACATGATTTAGAAAAACGAGGTATACTTCATGATTAAGGTTATAACATATGGGACATATGATTTGTTCCATTATGGACATCAAAGATTGCTGGAACGAGCAAAGGAATTAGGGGATTATTTGATTGTTGGTGTTACTGCAGATGATTTTGACAAGCAAAGAGGTAAAATCAATGTAAAACAATCATTGATGGAAAGAATAGAATCTGTAAGAGCAACAGGGTTGGCCGATGAAATTGTCATTGAAGAATATGAAGGCCAGAAAATTGATGATATAAAAAGATTTGAAGTAGATATTTTCACTGTCGGGTCTGATTGGGTTGGACACTTTGATTATCTTAAAGAATATTGTGATGTGGTTTATCTTGATAGGACTGAAGGTGTTTCAAGTTCGGATATCAGATCCAAGAACAGAAGTGTTAATTTAGGTCTTGTTGGTGAAGGAAATATCTTGAAAAAATTTTATGATGAATCTAAATTTGTTAATGGAATTGGAGTAAATGCAATTCTAATGGATAATGAAGAGGAAAGGAAATGCTATGAAAACGATGATTTAACATTTGCTGAGGATTATGATGAATTGTTAAACCTTGTTGATGCAGTTTATATTGTTTCTCATCCTACTAAACATTATGCACAAATTAAAAAAGCATTAAATAAAGGTAAACATGTTTTATGCGAATCTCCTTTTGCATTAAAAAAGGGAGAGTATATTGAACTTGAAAATTTAGCTTTTAAAAATGATTTAATATTGATGGACTCAATTAAAACTGCTTACTCTACTGCATATAATAGATTGTTGTTGTTGCTTAAAGGTGGAAAAATTGGTGACGTTTACTCTATTGATGCAACATGTACAAGTTTAAGGGAGTATGATGATAATTCTTGGAGTAGTATCACAGCATGGGCGCCAACAGCACTTTTACCGATTTTCCAAATTTTAGGCACTGATTATAAGAATAAATCAATTAACTCATTAATTTTAGAAGATAAACCAAATTTTGATTTATTTACAAAAATTGATTTTCAATATGAAAATGCTGTTGCATCAATTAAAGTTGCAAATGGCGTAAAATCCGAAGGAGAATTAATAATCTCAGGTTCTGAGGGGTATGCTTATGTTCCTGCTCCATGGTGGAAAACAGATTATTTTGAGTTAAGGTATGAAAACCAAGAAGACAATAAAAAGTATTTCTACCAGTTAGATGGTGAAGGAATAAGATATGAGCTTGTGGCATTTGCAAAATCGATTGAAATTGGAAAAAGTAATGCATACATAGATTTTGAAGTTTCAAAAGCAATTTGCAAGATAATGGAAGATTTTGAAAATAATGATGTAAATAGTATTAAGAAATACTGACATTGGCGATAAGATGGGTGATGGGGATAATCTTCAACATATTAAAGATGTTGAATTAATGATTTTGAGTGATTTTTCAAAAATTTGTGATGAAAATGATATTGAATATTATCTAATCTATGGAACCCAAATTGGTGCAATTAGACATCAGGGTTTCATTCCTTGGGATGATGATGTTGATGTGCTTTTGTTTAGGAAAGACTATGAAAAATTTCTAAATGTAATGGAAGATAATCCTAATGAAAAATATACAATTTTTGATTCAAGATATAATAGTGAATATTTCTTTCAATTTGGTAGAATGTCCTTGAATGATACATATTGGGCAGAGTATTGGGATGAACAGGTATCTTTTAAATTGGGGATTCATATAGATTTATTTATTTTGGATAATTTGCCAGATAATAAGTTTAAACGAAAATTATTTATTCAAAGATGTTATTATCTAGCAAGATTATATTCTATTTCTGTTTTGAAATTTGATAATTATTCAAAAGGAATGAATTTTATTTTAAATTGCGCACATAATTTATTAAATCTAATTAATATTACTCCCGGTTATTTCCAAAAAAAATTATCTAGGTTATTTAGAAAATATGAAAGTAGTAGTGGAGAATATGTCACTGATTTAACCTTGATGGAAAGGGTAACTTTTAAAAAAGATGATTATAAACCTCCAAAAAAAATTAAATTTGAAAATCTAAATAGTTACATTCCTAATAATGATTTCAATACTTTAAATCCTATTTATGGTGATTATATGCAACTTCCTCCTGAAGAAGAACGGGTTGCGCATGTTTTAAATGAAATAGATTTTGGTGAATATTAATTTGATAAGTTTATTGTAAATTATCTTTATCAACAATATTTAAATAATTTTAATGGTCAATATCATAGTATATAGGTTATTAAAAACATTCGGTGGAGAGATTATGTCTAGATTATATGGAGATAAGGAAGATATCAATACAGATAAAGTAAAAGATTTCTTCAATAAAAGAGCAAATAAAGAGTTTGATAGTGATTTATCTATTGTATTATTCCAAGATAAGGAGAATTCCGAACAAAGGCACAAGGAAGAGAAAAAATTATTGTTCGAAAACATTGACATTGCTGGCAAGAAAGTCATTGAAATCGGCTGCGGAATCGGCAGATGGGCTGAGGCATTACATGATAAGTGTGAGTCATTTTTAGGCCTTGATTTCTCGGAAGATCTCATTGAAATAGCTAATAATTCACAAAATTATGGTAACTGTAAGTTCCAGGTAATGTCAGCCACTGATATTAAAGTTGATGAGCTATTGATTGAACCCCCTTTTGATGTAGTTATTTTCAGTGGATTTCTGATGTACATTAATGATGGAGACATTGGAAAGATAATGGAGGAAGTCAATAAGATAGGTTCTGAAAACATGAAAATATTTGCAATGGAACCAATTTCATGTATGGAAACAAGACTGACTCTTAAGGATTTCTATTCTGAAGGTTTGGAATCAGATTATAGTGCTATTTACAGAACTGAAGATGAATACATTGAGGTTTTTAAAAAATTGAATTGCAATAATATTTTTTCAGATGACATATTTAAAGATTTAAGCGATCATACAGAAACACAATATAAATTTTTCATTGTTGAATAATATTTTTTTTTAAAATGGTTAGGCATGTTCTAACCTTAAAACATTTTTTTTAGTTATATTACATAAATTAGATATAAAAATATAATATAACTATTTATGATTTTGGAAAATAGGTATTAGTTTAGGTAAAAAATTATCAAAATTAAATTCATTATTTTGCTGATTTAATTGAGTGGTGTTTGTTTTGTTTGAATCATGATGAACTACACTACTGTTGGTTGTATTGTTTGAATCTTGATGAACTCCGTTACTGTTGTTTGTTTTTAAGGTAGGCTCAATACTTTCGCTATAATAAACCCCAGCAATTAAACCTAAAATACATAATAAAAACATGAGAAGTATCACGGTATCTTTCATATTCATAATTTATAATATTGATTTTTTTGATATATAAATTAATAGAAAAGTATTTCAACGCTCATTTTCATATACTAAAAGAAAGCTTAAATGAATTGAAATATTGCAAGCTTTATTGTAATGCAGTTTAGGATACATGGAATGGATAAACATGATTTTTAAAGATTTATTAGAACATTTTAAAATAATTGAAGAATTTCCAGATTATTTGTCAAATCAAACGTTCAACGAGGTCTTTTTGGATGGTGATTTCTCAAAAACAGGCAAGGAGTATAAAATTGAAGTCACAACACGTCAGAATGTCACTCACCAGATGTTTATAAAACCGGGTGATGACTATCCTGTCATCATAATGTCCGTGCTTCCGAACGGCTCCTTGAATGGCATGAAGTTTGGACAGACACAAAGTGATGTGAAATATATTAATGAATTGTAAAAACAGCTCTTTTTTTAACTACTTTTATATAATATTTTAATCAAAAATTATAATATAATAATTTAATAATTTTGTTGATATCATGGACAAAAAAGAGTTAATTAATTCTGGAAAAGTAAAAAGTGTCTTCACCACTGAAAATGATGATGAGGTCATTATTGAGTTTAGGGATGACATGACTGCAGGCGATGGTGCAAGAAAGGAAGTGATGAACAATAAAGGAGCTTACAATGCTGTAATTTCTGCAAAAATTTTCAAGGTTTTAGAGGAAAACGGCGTTGAGACCCAATTCATTGACCTTCCGGAACCTAACGTCATGCTTGCAAAGAAACTTGAAATGATTCCGATTGAAGTGATTGTTCGCAACATTGCCACAGGCAGCTTAGTCCGCAAATATCCGATTGCAAATGGTACTAAATTAGACCCTCCAATCGTTCAAATGGATTATAAGGATGATGAATATCATGATCCAATGCTCAATCGTTCTCTTATCGATGCATTAGGAATAGCTACCCAAAAGGAAGTTGACATTCTAGTTGAAAAGGCTTTGAAAATCAATGAAGTCTTAACAGAATTCCTTGCCGATGCTGGAATAATCCTGGTTGATTTTAAAGTCGAGTTCGGTAAGGATAAGGATGGAAACATTCTTTTAGGTGATGAAATATCTCCTGATGGATGCAGATTATGGGATAGCGAAACCCTCGACATGTTGGATAAGGAGTTATTCAGAAAAGGAAAAGATGATGAAGTGATGGCTGCTTATGTAGAAGTATATAATAGAATTATTCCAGATGATGAGAAGGTGATTTAGATGTTATTTGATATTGAAGTAAAAATTTCTCTTAAAAGCGGTATGTTAAACCCTGAAGCAACAACCATTGAAAGGTCCCTTGAATTGCTTGGTTATGATGTAAACAATGTTAAGACTGTTGAGATTATCAAATTCCAAATGGAAGGGGAAGACAGGGAAGTAATCAGGGAAAATGTAATTGACATGTGTGAAAGATTACTTTGTAATCCGGTAATTCATGATTATAAAATCAATGTCATTCCGCAAAACATGGCTTGCGGCAAATAAGGTGAGAAAATGAAAATTGGCGTAATCAGATTTCCGGGAACTAATTGTGACAGGGATGTTGCACAGGCTATTGAGCTAGCGGGCCTCACTCCAGAATACATTTGGTGGAGCGAGGAAAAGTTAACAGACTATGACGGCATTGTTATTCCTGGTGGATTTTCATATGGGGATTACTTGAGAGCAGGCGCAATGGCTTCCATTACTCCAGTAATTGATGGGATAAAAGAACTTGTAAAAGAAGAAAAACCAGTTTTAGGAATCTGTAACGGGGCTCAAATTTTAGGGGAAATAGGTCTTGTTCCAGGCATTTTCATCACTAATGAATATCCCAAATTCAATTGCGAATGGGTTGATTTGAAGGTTGCAACTTCAAGGACTCCATTTACAAAGGCATTCAAAACAAATCAAACAATCGCTCTTCCTATCGCTCATGCTGAAGGAAGATTTTACACAGAAGACATTGATTTGTTGAAAGACCAGGATCAAATCGTTTTGCAGTTTGAAGGCAAAAACCCTAACGGTTCTATGGAAGCTATCACAAGCGTATGCGATGAATCTGGTTTGGTGTGTGCAATGATGCCTCATCCTGAAAGAGCCTGTGAAGACTTGTTTGGTTCTGATGATGGTTTAAACTTCTTTAAAGGATTTTTATAAGTGATTTGGATGGTAGTTTATTTAATTGGTGCAGGTCCGGGGGATGCTGATTTAATAACACTTAAAGCTGTAAAGGCATTGAACAAGGCTGATGTCGTTTTGTATGATTATTTGGCTAATGAGGAAATATTGGCCCATGCACCCGATAGTGCAGAAAGAATATATGTCGGTAAAAAAGCGGGCGAACATTATAAGACACAGGATGAAATCAATGAATTAATCATCGAGCAGGCTAAAAGCCATGAAAATGTTGTAAGGCTTAAAGGAGGAGATCCTTTTGTCTTTGGTCGTGGCGGTGAAGAGATATTGGCTTTAATGGAACATGATATCAAATTTGAAGTAATTCCTGGAGTGACTTCAGCTATTGGAGCGCCGACTTCACTAGGGCTACCTGTAACTCACAGGGCAGTTGCAACATCACTCACTGTTGTAACTGGTCATGAGGACCCAACAAAAGCAGAAAGTCAAGTTCATTGGGACTATACTGCAGATACATTAATTATTTTAATGGGAATTGGAAATATCAAGGAGAACACTGCTGAAATTATGAAATATCGCTCAGCCGACACTCCGGTTTGTGCCATTGAAAGCGGAACATTGCCTGATGAAAATATAGTTTTCGGTACATTGCGTGATATTTCGGATAAAAAAATCAACACTCCTGCTATTTTAATTATTGGGGATGTTGTAAAGCTTTATAAGGACATTTATGATTATCAAGGTGATTAGATGTGTGGAATTGTAGGTTGTATATTGAAAGATGATGAGGATGTAGCGCCTATTCTTTTTGACTGTATTTCTAAATTGGAATATAGGGGTTATGATTCGATAGGTCTTGCGACATTTTCAGATGGAAAAATCCACATCAAAAAGGATAAGGGAAAAATAGATGAAGTGAACAGAAGTTTGGATTTAACAGACATGCCAGGTAATTTTGGAATAGCTCACGTTCGTTGGGCAACCCATGGTGACCCTTCTAAGCTGAATGCGCACCCTCATGTTGATGAAGAGAATACCGTTGCTGTAGTTCACAATGGTATCATTGAAAATTATCTTGAAATTAAGGAAAAGTTAACTCTCGAAGGGCATGTATTCAAGTCTGATACAGACACTGAGGTAATCCCTCACTTGATTCAAAAATTCATGGCTGAAAAATTCGACCTTGAACATGCAGTCAGGAAAACAATTGAAATAATCGAGGGAGCATATGCAATTGCTGCAATCAGTATAAACGAACCAAACAAGATTGTCGCAACTCGTAAGGACTCTCCATTGATAGTAGGACTTGGTGAAGACGGCTATTATTTAGCATCTGATTCTCCCGCGATTTTAAAATATGCAAAGGACATAATCTATCCTGAAAAGGGAGAAATAGTGATTGTGGACAAGGAAGGAGTCATTGTTCACGATGAATTCGATAATGTTGTTAACAAGGAAATCGAAACCATTAACTGGACTCCTGAAATGGCTGAAAAAGAAGGCTATGATCATTTCATGATAAAGGAAATCAATGAACAGGCCACTGCCGTTAGAAATACATTGACTCAAAAAGACAACATTCAGGAAATTATCGATGATATTGATGATATTCAAAGAATCTGTTTTGTTGCATGCGGAACCTCTTATCATGCATCACTGACAGGCAAATACTTGATAGAATCCCTTGCAGGAATTCCAACCGATGTGATTCTCGCTTCGGAGTTCAAATATTCCGCAAATACTTTGGATGACAAAACATTAGTCATTTTCATATCACAATCCGGTGAAACCGCAGATTCACTTAAGGCTTTGGATGTGGCCAATCAGACATCAAAGACTTTAGGAATCATTAATGTTGCAGGATCATCCATCACAAGGAGGGCGGATTATGTTATTCAGACCCAAGCAGGCCCTGAAATTGGAGTTGCAGCAACAAAAACATATGTGGCACAACTGACTTCAATCTATTTATTTGCAGCATTGCTTTCCAAAAACATTGAATTGCTAAAGGAACTTGATAATGTGCCTGATTTCATCGATGAGACTTTGGAAGATGTCGAATACATCAAAGAGCTTTCCAAAAGATACAACTATGCCCGTGACTTTTTCTATTTGGGAAGGGGATATTCCTACCCAACAGCTCTTGAGGGAGCCCTGAAGCTTAAGGAAATCACTTACATTCATGGTGAAGGATATGCTGCTGGTGAGCTAAAGCACGGTCCTTTGGCTTTGATAGATGAAGGAATCCCTGTCGTTGTAATAATACCTCCTGGAGACAATTACAGAAAAACCATGAGTAATCTGGAAGAGGTCAAATCCCGTGGGGCAAATGTATTGGCCATCGGTTCAAAAAATGACGAGTCACTTAAAAGTAAAGTTGATGCGGTCATTGGCATAAATGATAATGTTAAAGAAATCATTGCACCTTTGGTTTATGTGGTGCCATTGCAATTGATTGCCTATTACATTACTCTTGAAAAGGGTCATGACCCTGACAAGCCTAAGAATTTGGCAAAATGCGTAACTGTAGAATAAGGTGTTTTCAACCTTTTTTTACAATTTCTATTTTTTTATTATTTCTGCTTTAAATCTTGTTTTAAGCTATTTTAGTTAGCTTTTTATTTGTTTTCAACTTTAAATCCTATTGTTATTATTCGCATTTAACTAAATCTTTTGTTATTATAAACTAGTATTACTAATTAAATGGATGTTTAGTTGGCTTTTATTAATTATAAAAATTTGAATTTCATTTGAAAATTTTCTTTTGTTATCAATTTCAATAAATTTAATCTTTTTAAAGTATTTATAAACTTATAAATGTTTATTTTAACCAAATTAAATCTATTTGTACTTTTTTCAAAAATCAAAAGCTTTTTATACATAAAGTAAAATAAGTTATTATCACAAACGGTTAAATGGGGTTAACTTATGTTTGATAAAAAAATGAGTTTATTTTTAATAACTCTAGTATTCATGTTATCAATTTCTGCAGTTTCTGCAGCAGATGTAAATTCAACTGATGACATGCTTGCTGGAGAAGTTGATGAGGAGCCTCCTTCGGGAAGTGCCAACTCAATTTCTGTAGATGGGGATACTTTAACTGCTGATTCTGATTCCAATTATACGCTGACTAGCAGTAATGTAAAAACATACTACAGCGGATATGATTATAATGTTGTTCTAACTCAAGACAATAAGCCCGTAAAGGGAGCTTCTGTTAATTTTAACGTCAACGGATTGGATTATACAAAAACTACTGATGCAAACGGTAAGGCTACACTTCCTTTGAATTTAGATGCGGGCAGCTATACTATTTCTGCATCTTATGAGAATGCTTTTAACTCTAATACGGTAAAAGTAGTTTCCACAATAAAGGCAAATGATCTAACTAAGATATATAAGAATACCAATCAGTTCACCGCCACTTTTTTAAACAATAAAGGAAATCCGTTGAAAAATACTAACGTTAAATTTATATTGAATGGCAAGACATATACCAAGAAAACCAATTCTAAAGGAGTGGCAAGCTTAAGCGTTGATTTGAAAGTAGGAACTTATAAAATTGACATTGTCCATCCGAATGGATACAAGGTTTCTCGAAACATCACAATCAAGACATCCGTTATTGCATCTGACGTTTCAAAACATTATTTGAGTTCCAAAGTATTTTCAGCTACATTTTATGGCAAGAACGGTAAGGTTTTAGCCAATAAATATGTCAAATTTTATGCGCATGGAAACTACTTTACAGCTAAGACAAATTCCAAAGGTGTTGCGACCTTAAAGATTATTTCAAAGCCAACCACCTTTAAGATGTATTCAATAAATCCGCAGACAGGAGAAAAAGCAGTCAATACAGTTAAGATTTCACCAACCATGGAGGCAGAAAAGATGACTGTATTTTCAGATGAAACATCAACATTCAAAGTTAAGCTTTACAAAGACGATAAATTGGTGAAAAACGCAAATGTGCATGTCTATATTAATGGGGTAAAAAAGGTTGCTAAAACAGATGCAAACGGTATCGCCAGCGTCAATTTCAAATTGAGTGCTGGAACATACAGTTTCAAGTCTTATGATCCTTATACCAAATCCTCAATATATACTTCAGTTGTTGTTAAATGCGCTTCCATTAAAGCAAGTGATGCCTATGCAGCATCAAATAGGACTTCAGTATTTACCGCAACTCTCTTGAATTCGGATGGAAGCCTTGCGAAAAATAAGGATATGGAAATTACGCTCAATAATGTGACTCATAAAGTCAGGACCAATTCCAATGGCGCTGCAACTCTTGAGTTCAATCTTGATGTGGGTACATATGTGGTTACTTGTAAAGATTTGGCTAGCGGTTTCATATTAAATAAGACAATAACCGTTTATCCATTAGATACTGGAAAATCATATAATCAATATGGTGTTTCAGAGGACGGATTAACCATTTTAGCTATTGGAAGGGCTTCCGCTGCGGGTGAATATTACACATATGGCTACACTTTCTATGCAACAGAATTCAATAGAACTTGCCCATACTGTGGCAGCCATGAGCTTTACTGGAGCATTTTCTGGGCAGGCAGTGAAACTGCAAATTATGGCGTTTTCCCTGCAACAGGTAAAAAAGAGGGCAGTAGCGCTGAAGGAGCAGTGCTATGTGCAAAATGTGACAGTGACTGGTCCGTATTTGGACACAATCATGGAGGAACTGGTGGCGATTTGACTGTTGTTACCGGTACTCACTCTTGCAGTAAAGCGGATGCTTACACTTTAAAAAGCGGAACTTATGTATCTCCATAATTTCCTGTTTTTACTTTTTTTAATCTTTTTTCCATCTCTAGGATTCTAGTTCTGGAATTGTTTTCAATATCCTGTTTTTTTGAGTAATCAGTTTCGCATTCAACGATATATTCCGCTTCGGGTGATGTTGTTGATGGAATGTTCATCTTGGCCAGGTTGCGCTCGACACGCCTTTTCAGTTTTTCATCATCCATTTCACAAGCCAGAAATATCGGTGTTTTGACTGCAGATGAAATTTTAGTGTTGTGGCGAGCTTCATGCCTTTCTTCTGTTCTTTCATCTAGAATATGCTCGCTGGTACTGTTCAAATTGATGTCCCTGAATGGAATTCCTACATCAGACAGGGCGATTCTTATCTCATCATTTTTCGGAAGGGATGTATCAAGCATCAATGGATTTGGACTGGCCAGTGTTCCACCCTGCTTTCTTCCAAATATCGGGCCTTGGCCAATGTAGAAATCCGCTTCTATAAACCCTGCTCTTACAGGAGCGGAAGATGTGTAAGTTGCTATGATGCCGTCATATTTAATCACTCGTCTGAATTCCCTGAAAAATTCGACTGAAAACAGTTCGGGAGCCATGTTCTGGCTGAACGGATCTAGAAAAATTGCATCATAGCTATTGTCTTTCAGTTTCTGAACGGTCTGTCTTGCATCTTCAATGTAAACGTTGATATTGATGTTTTCTGGAATTTCACAGGTTTCCAAACTCAAGGTTGCATAATCCTGTCTAATGAGCTCCTCTTCAATGGCTTTTTTGGTGATGTCATGCTCTTTGATGGGTGATGGAACCAAAAGTCCACAGGCAAGTGTTGCCTTGGATATTTCCACCATATCAACAGTCAATTTTGAATCGTTGCCATTTTTCATGAAATCCGCAATGGCGGCTGATGTGTTGTAACCTATTCCTGCACAAATGTCCAAAATTGCAATGTCCGCATCATAGTTGAATTTCATCGGTTTGATAAACTTCTCAAACGACTCGCTTATTGCACCTGTAGATGTATGTAATGTTTCAACTTTGTGATTTATTTCTTTTGAATTAATAGAATAAGATCCATCATCAGTTAAAACGAAGTAATTGTTGTAAGTGTCAAAAAAATTAAGTCTGCTTTCATTATTTCGACTACTTTTTTCTTCATCGAAACATTGGTTTATTAAATCAAATATGTCATCATTGATTATTCTTGCATCATTCTCGTAAGTCATTTTATCTAGGTTTAATTTTTGGATTTTATTTGTTATAAATTAACATTATATTTTCATTTTTCGATTTAGTTAAAATTTCACACGAAAACTAATTTTCAACATGTTAATTTAATTTTTAATTTTCAGGTTGAGCAAGATTTATATAATTTCTAATTTAATGTTTATTTAGATATTGTTAAACTCCAAGGAATTCGTTGGAGGTAATTTTTGATGCGAACTTAATATAATCTAGTTTTTAATGAATCATTAAGTTCAATTAAATTAATTAATTAAGGTTAAATAAATGTTTGAAATTAAAGCTAAAGATAATATGGGGCGGGTTGGTGTTTTAAAAACTAAACATGGTGATGTTAAAACTCCAGCTTTAATGCCGGTCATTCATCCGCGTAAACAGGCAATCGATGTTGGCAAATACGGTGCGGATATTGTAATTACCAATGCATACTTGATTTACAAGGATGATGAGCTAAAAAAAGAGGCTGTTGAGAAAGGATTGCATGAATTGATTCACTTTGATGGCCCTATCATGACCGATTCTGGGTCTTTTCAGTTGTCCGTTTACGGTGATGTTGAAATTACAAACAAAGAGGTAATCGAATTTCAGGAATTGATCAAAACTGATATCGGAACAAGCCTGGACATTCCAACAGCTCCTTTTGTTGAGAGGGAAAAAGCAGAAAAAGATTTGGAAATTACATTGGAACGTGCAAAAGAAGCAGTTGAATTTAAAAAAGAGCAAAATATGGAAATGCTTTTAAATTCAGTAGTTCAGGGTTCAACTTATCTGGATTTAAGGCGTGAATGTGCACGTGAGCTGTCAAAGCTTGATGCTGATTTGTATCCTATAGGTGCAGTTGTTCCTTTGATGGAGTCATATCACTATAAGGATTTGGTTGATGTCGTGATGAATTCAATGTCTGAGCTATCGGATACCGTTCCCCGCCATTTGATGGGAGCTGGCCATCCTATGATTTTTGCACTCTGTGTTGCAATGGGCTGCGACCTTTTTGATTCAGCAGCTTATATTCTATATGCGGAAGATGACAGGTTATTGTCAACAAGAGGCACCTATAAATTGGAAAACCTGCAGGAAATGCCGTGTTCATGTGAAGTATGTACCAAATACACTCCAGAGGACCTAAGAACAATGCCAAAAGAGAAAAGAAGGGATTTAATTGCTCAACATAACTTGCATGTGTCATTTGCAGAGTTGAGGTTAATCAGGCAGGCCATTTATGATGGAAATCTAATGGAGCTTGTTGAAGAGCGTTGCCGTGCTCATCCTTCACTTCTTGAAGCCGTAAGGCAGCTTGGAAATTACTCCAAAGATTTGGAAAAATATGATCCAAGGAGTAAAAAGTCAGCGTTTTTCTACACTGGTCCTGAGTCATTGTGCAGGGCGGAAGTCTTAAGGCATATGCAAAAGTTAAGGGAAATGCCTAAAAAAAGGGATTTGGTGATTTTGCCGCCTACAAGAAAGCCTTACTCAAAATTTGTTTCAGGCAAATTAGGTGAATTCTTTATTTATGGCGCACAACAAGAGCTGGATTTGGAAAACACTGATTTTATGGTTTTAGATATTCCATTCGGATTGATTCCTCTAGAGATTGATGAAGTTTATCCATTAAGTCAAAATGATGCTCCTAAAACCCGTGATGTGGATGGCATTGAATTTTTGGAAGATTTCATTTCAGAATTTGCAGAGTACTATGAACAGGTCCTCATCCATTCAAGGGTTGTCAAGGACTTGGAAATTGGTCTTTACAACAAATGCAAATGTTCAGATGAAATCAGGTTCAAAAAGGATGACATTAAAAAAGTCAAGGCCATTGCAGACTACCAGTTTGGTGCTGGAGCAGGCGATGCATTATTTACAGGCAACATTAACATAGAGAAAAGTAAAAAGACAGGAAAAATCAGACATATATATGACGGAAAAGTGTTGATTGTAAACATGAGGGCATCCGATTCTTATTTGATTTTATCAAAAGAAGGTGCAAAAAGACTTCACAATGCAATGCCTTATCCTCAAAATAGGGTTGTTGTAAACGAGGACTCCGTGCCTTTTGCACTCGATGGAAAAAGCGTATTCTGCAAATTCGTCACTGAATGTGATGAAAATATACGGGCAAAGGATGAAGTTCTGATTGTATCTGAGGAAGATCAATTGCTTGCTTATGGTAAATCTCTTTTAAGCGCCTGTGAAATAGAGCAGTTCCAGACTGGACAGGCCATCAAAACACGTAAAGGAATGAAAAAGTGATATTATGGGTGAAAATGATAAGGTTGATACAGGCCATCACATTGAAGATAAGGAGCTTATTAAAAATGCAAGAAAGCCTGTTGGCGAATTAGGTCATCAGATATTGGACAGGATGAACGAATCCCATGAGGCGATGGCCCAATGGGGTGTGAGTCATTTTGATATTGATGAAGACAGCAAAATATTGGATGTCGGTTGTGGTGGTGGAAGGAACATTCAGCGCTTTGCAAGCCAAATTTCCCAAAACGGCAGAGTTGTGGGCATTGACTATTCTGAAGTCAGCGTTGAAAAGTCCCAGAATCTAAACAAGCAGTATATTGATGAGGGTATTGTCAATGTATTGCAGGGTTCTGTTTCAGACATGCCGTTTTACGACGAAACATTTGATATTGTGACAGGTTTTGAAACAATATACTTCTGGCCGGATTTTATCAATGATTTAAAAGAAGTCAATAGGGTTCTTAAAAAAGATGGATTGGTATTTTTCTGTAATGAAGCGGTTTACAGAGAAGGTGAAATGGAAAAATATGATGATTTGGTAGAACTTCTTGACATGAAAATATACTCCGAAGATGTCTTGAAGGAATCTCTTGAAAAAACAGGTTTTAAAGATTTTAAAGCTTATGTTGATGAAGATAATGATTGGATATGTATTTTAGCTAGAAAAGTTTAAGGTAATAATATGGCTAATAAGGTTAGAACTGCATTTGCAAATATGGGTTGGATGATGGTTTCCCAAATCATAGCCAGCGTCTGTGCATTTGTCTGGACAATTGTCACAGCATGGTATTTGGGTCCTTCTGATTATGGTGCCTTTGGTGCTGCAGTTTCTTTTGCTGCACTTTTTGGTATTATAATTGATTTTGGTCTTCCAACTTATCTTGTTCGAGCCATTTCCACGGATTTTGAAAATGAACATTTGTATATGGACAATGCAGTTTCTTTAAAGCTGTTCCTTTCTGTTTTGTATATTACGGCGGTATACATTGCATTATTAGTTCTTGGATGGGAAAGTAAGCTAATCATAATCTGTTTGTTGGTTGCTTTTGAAAATCTAATCAAGTCTTATCATGCTGTCCTGTTTTCTTCATTCCAGGCACACGAGAAGATGAAATATCAGGCAATCACCAATACGGTCCTAAATGTCCTGACATTGATATTCATTATTTTGGTTACATTCACAGACTTTGCATTGATGGGAATAGTTTTTGCTTATATTTTTGCCAACTTCATTGCCTTGCTTTATGAGATTTATGCTCTTGAAAAGTATACTGTCAGGCCGAATCTGTCTTTTGATTTTAAATTTTATAAAGTTTTATTAAAAGCGGGCCTTCCATTTGCTTTAACTGGAATGTTTTATACAATATACTACTCAATTGACTTGGTCATGATTACCCAATTTTCAACAACTTATGCAACAGGGCTTTATAACTCAGCATATAAGCTAATCACGGTCCTATCATTGTTTTATACAATCTACACTTCTGTAATTTTCCCGGTCATGAGTAAGATGTTTGTCGATGAAAAAAATCTGTTGAATTTCAGTTTTGTCAAATCTATCAAATACTTGTCATTAATCACGATACCGATTGCCGTTTTCACTATATTTTACGGCTATGACATCATTGCGATTTACGGCGCTGAATATATTGAGGCAGGTGGTGTTTTAAAGATATTGATTTGGACAGTCTGTTTCCTGTTTATCAATGGGGCATGTTCAATGGTTTTAAATGCATCTCACAAGGAGTATTCAGTAACAAAAATCTATACAGCAGCGGCCATTTTCAACATTTGCCTGAATATGGTTTTAATACCTAAATATGATGTTTATGGGGCTTCCGTTGCGACTGTTTTGAGTGAAATTCTAATATTGATATTGGAATTCTACATGCTCAGAAAGATCAACCAGCTTCCGGACAGGCATCTTGTTTTCGATGTCATTAAAATATGTGTTGCATCAGGTGTTTTGGGAATTGTTTTATATGTCCTCAATTTGAATATGTGGGTTGCAATGCCGGTTTCAATAGTGGTCTACTTTGCTGTTATTCTATTAATCAGAACAGTTGATCAGGATGACAAATTGATAATTAAACAGATAATTGGAAGATAATGCAAAACTTTATATAATATTAAAACATAAGTTAATTTGTTGTTAGTTTTTATGCGGTGTTAGTCCAGCCTGGTTAAGACTCTAGCCTGCCACGTTAGCGACCCGGGTTCAAATCCCGGACGCCGCACTTTTTTGCAGTTGTGGTATAGTCTGGTTATTACTTGGGCCTTCCAAGCCTACAACCCGGGTTCGAATCCCGGCAACTGCATTTGCAAAAAATACTTTTTTTAAAATTCTTATTTTGTTTAAAAAATAGCTATTTTTTAGTTAATTTTATATAATAATAAATAGATAATAGTAATAATTAAATTAATTTTTAATGTCTTTCAAGATTATTATTTAAGGTGATTTAATGGTAGGAATAGTAGGATATGGGGCACATGTGCCATCATATAGAATTAAGGTAGAGGAAATTGCAAAGGTATGGGGTGATGACCCTGTGGCTTTGTCAAATGGATTGGTTGTTAATGAAAAATCCGTTCCTTCTGCTGATGAAGATACTGCAACTATTGCAGTTACTGCTGCTAGATATGCTCTAGCAAGAGCTCAAATTGACCCAAGCAAGATAGGTGCTGTTTATGTTGGTTCCGAATCACATCCTTATGCAGTAAAGCCAACAGCTTCCATTGTTGCCGAAGCTGTTTGCGCAACTCCAAAATTGACTGCTGCCGATTTGGAATTCGCCTGTAAGGCAGGAACAGCAGGAATTCAAATGAATATGGGTCTTGTCGAGTCTGGAATGATAGAATATGGATTGGCTATTGGTGCTGATACTTCACAGGGTGCACCTGGAGATGCTCTTGAATACACTGCATCTGCAGGCGGTGCAGCTTATGTAATAGGTAAGGACAACACAATAGCTGATATAGATCACACATGCAGTTTCACAACAGACACTCCTGACTTCTACAGAAGGGAAGGTCAGGACTATCCGTCTCATGGAGGCCGTTTTACAGGAGAGCCTGCTTACTTCAAGCATGTTTTAAGTGCGGCCAAAATGCTGTTTGATGAAACTGATTCAAAACCTGAAGATTATGATTACGCTTGTTTCCACCAACCTAACGGTAAGTTTTACCTAAGGGCTGGTAAAAAATTAGGATTCACATCCGAACAGATAAAACAGGGTCTTTTAACTCCTAATATTGGAAACACTTATTCCGGCGCTGTGCCTTTGGCATTGTCCAATATTCTGGATGTCGCTAATCCTGGAGATAAAATATTTGTCATCTCATACGGATCAGGTGCGGGAAGTGACGGATTTACAATAACAGTAAAAGATGAAATTGTCGAACGTAGAGAATTGGCTCCAAAAACACAGGAAATAATCGATGATAAGACATACGTTGATTATGCTGTTTATGCTAAATTCAAGGGCAAAATTAAAATGTAAGGGGGCTTAAATATGAGAGATGTTGCGATTATAGGAGTTTCACAAACCAAATTTGGTGAATTATGGGATTCTTCATTTAGGGATTTGATTGCTGAAGCAGGTATAAAAGCTTTGGTTGATGCTGAAATTGATGGTAATGATATTGAAGCGATGTTTGTGGGGAACATGTCTTCAGGACTATTCGTAGAACAGGAACACATTGCCGCACTTATTTCCGACCACGTGGGTCTTAATCCGGTTCCAACCACAAGGGTTGAAGCTGCCTGCGCTTCCGGTGGATTGGCCCTAAGGCAGGGAATCATGGCAGTCGCATCCGGTTTTCATGATGTGGTGATTTCTGCAGGTGTTGAAAAAATGACAGATGTTGTCGATGCCACTCCGGCTATTGCCACCGCTTCAGACCAGGAATGGGAAGCACAGCAAGGGGCTACATTCCCGTCATTATATGCAATGATTGCAAAAAGGCACATGCATGAATACGGCACTACCCGTGAGCAGCTGGCGCAATTTTCAGTTGTAAACCACAAGAACGCATCCAAAAACCCAAATGCGCAGTTCCCATTTGAAATCACAGTGGACAAAGTTATAAATTCAACCATGGTGGCAGACCCATTGACATTGCTCGATTGTTCTCCAGTCACTGATGGGGCAGCAGCCATTGTGATGGTGCCTGCTGAAAAGGCCAAGGAATACACAGACACTCCAATTTATGTAAGAGCTTCTGCACAGGCTTCTGGAACATTAACATTACATGATAGAAAAGACATTACCACCATTGAATCCACCAAAGTAGCTTCCAGAAAGGCTTATGAAATGGCAGGAGTAGACATAAAAGACATTGACGTGACAGAAGTGCATGACTGTTTTTCAATCAACGGACTTTTGGCAGTTGAAGACTTGGGCTTTGTTGAGAAAGGTAAGGGCGGAATTGCTATTGAAGAAGGTCAAACAGAAATCGATGGTGATTTCCCAATTAACTCATCAGGTGGTCTCAAGGCACGTGGACACCCATTGGGTGCTACAGGCATTGCCCAGGCTGCTGAAATCGTATGGCAGCTTAGAGGGGAAGCCGGCGGACGTCAAGTGGATGGTGCAGAAATCGGTATGACTCACAACATTGGAGGTACCGGAGGTACTGCAGCAGTGCATATTTTCGGAAGAGATTTATAAATCTCTTTTACTTTTTCTTTTTTTTCATGATAATTAATACAGGCTCAAGAACTGACATTCCCGCTTTTTTTAGTGACTGGTTTTTAAATAGAATAGATGAGGGTTTTGTCTGCACTAGAAATCCCTATAATGAGGATATCTATAGGTATCCATTGGACTCCAAGATTGTCGACTGCTTGTGCTTTTGCACTAAAAATCCAAAGCCGTTACTTAGGAATTTGGATAAATTAAATGATTTCAATCAGTTTTGGTTTGTTACGATAACGCCTTACGGAAAGGACATTGAACGCAATGTTCCTAGTTTTAAAAGGGTTATAAAATCGTTTAAGGAACTTTCACAAACTTTGGGAGTTAATAAAGTCTCTTGGAGATATGATCCGATTTTCATAACCGAAAAGTATGATTTGGATTTTCATATTGATATGTTTGAAGAGTTGGCATCCCCATTGTCAGATTTCACTAATGACTGCACAATTAGTTTCATTGATTTATATGCAAAGGTTTTAAGGAATTTTCCGGATGCTTGTGAGGTTACAACTGAAGAGCGGCTAATAATTGGTGATGAGTTTTCTAGAATAGCTAAAAAATATGATATCCAAATGAAAACATGTGTTGAAGGAACATTGCTTGACCAGTTTGGATTTGACTCATCCGGATGCATGACCAAGCAAGTTATTGAAAAGGCAATTGGGAATAATTTAAAGATTCCTAAGGGAAAATACAGAATTCGAGATTGTGATTGCATATTCGGAAGGGATATTGGAGCATATAACACTTGCCTTCATGGATGCAAATACTGTTATGCAAATTTCTCGACTAAGTCTGTTAAAATGAATTTCAGGCTTCATAATCCTGATTCACCCTTGCTGATTGGGGATGTTAAAGATGGGGATGTTGTAAAAGAAGTTAATGAACCTAGCTATATTGATGCTCAAACTAGATTGATGTAGTTTTTAGTTAGGCCTTTGATATTTGATGTTCATAGAATGCATTTGAAAATCAATCTTACAGAATTGTGGTGTTCTTGCAGTATTATGTAAAAATTCCATCCAAAAATTTAATCGTTTGGAAAGCAAATATAAAATTAAGTTCATGTTTAAGTTTGAATGTTAAAATATTTTTTAAGATAATATGTTGGAGGATTAATAAGTATGAATGAAAAGGCTAACGAAAATTCGTGGTTTCCGTTAATAGTTGTGGCTTGTGCTTCATTTATTATAGTGTTGGACTCTTTCTTCATGAATGTTAGCATTTCTCGAATTGTTGTTGATTTGAATGCTGATGTTAGTACTATTCAAATGATTGTGTCGTTTTGTACTCTTATCACTGCTGCGTTTATACTGTTCAGTACCAAACTTCAGGACATAGTTGGTAAAAAGAAACTGTTTGTAATTGGTGCTGCACTTTTTGGTATAGGAATATTTGCTGCAGTATTAAGTTCAAGTGTTACAATGTTTTTTGTCGGATGGGCAGCGATTAAAGGTGTTGCTGCGGCATTAATGCTGCCTGCCATAGTTTCAATAATAAGCGGAATATATTCCGGCAGAAAGCGTACAATTGCTTTGGCAACTCTCGGGGTAATGGCAGGACTTGCAGATATTTTAGCTCCGCTCCTTGGTGGGCTTATTACAACTTTTTTCAGCTGGAGATACACTTTCGCATTTGAATTAATATTCATTTTATTTATTTTAGTAATGCAAAATAAAATACCTGATTTTAAGCCTACTGAATCTAAAAGCGATCTTGATATTATTGGTGCTATATTTTCCGGTATATGTCTTCTTTTGCTTGTGCTTGGTATTTTGACTCTGACTAATGATGTTGCTACCAGCATAATTGAGATAATTTTGGGATTGATAGTCTTAGCAATCTTTATATGGTTTGAACTCAAAAGAAAAAGGTCAGGCAAGGTGCCATTGCTTGATGTTGAATTATTTAGAGACAAAAATTTGCGTATAGGTACATCTATTAAGTTATTATATAATATTGTAATATCAGGAACATTTTTTGTAATGGTTCTGTTTTTCCAAAGTGTATTGCAGTTAAATCCATTCGATACTGGTTTGGCTTCACTTCCATTTGTTATGGCTTTGTTTATTTTTTCATTGACCGCTCCAAATCTAATAGGAAAACTGAATCACAAGACACTCATGGCAATAGGATGTATAATATCTATTGTAGGATGTTTGATTTTAAGTTATCAATTTAAATTAAATGTAAATATGCTGGATTTAATTCCTGGGCAGTTTTTACTTGGGACAGGTATTGGTTTTATGATGGCTTTAGCAGCGGATGTTGCATTATTCGATGTTCCTGCTGAAGGCCAAAATAATGCATCTGGTATTATTACAACTGGTGAGACATTAGGTTCCTCATTGGGTACAGCAATCATTGGAATAATTCTAATTCTTGGAGTTATGGGCGGTATTAGTACTGCAGTCGATACCTATGCGCCTGATTATTCAGGAGATGAACAATTCCATCAGGAGGTCTATGACTACTTCCAAAAATTAGACACTATAGAGGGACAAGATAGTATTGTTGTGAATACTGCAGATATAATTATTCAGAATGCAATGGCAACCGTAATGTATGGATTAGCCATCGTGTTAGCAGCTATGTTAATTATAACGCTGCGGATAAAAAACAATAATATTAAAAAACAATGAGAGGCCATCTCTCATTTGCTTTTTTTTTTAATGCTTTGAGTGTTGGCTAAATTATTAAATTTTGATTTTATTCATTGTTTGTATGATATAATCATAAATTGCATAATCCTAATTCCCATTGCTGATTGGGGAAGTTAAAGATGATGTGTTGTTGATGTCAATGAGCAATGTTATATTGATTATCAACAGAAATTAATTTAGGCAATGATTATTGTTTTAGACATCCTATCGGAATTACTTTAACACCATCTGGGCGAGTATATGCAACTTCTCCTCCCGTTAAAACAGCTAAAAAACTTGGATTATTTAGTTTATAATTTTTTTCTATTAATTTGTTGATTTTCAATAAGTTTTTTGCACCTTCATCAATTTTTTCACTACCTAATTTACATTCAATTAATGCATATCTATTATCATTTAAATGTACTACGCAGTCAATTTCAATATCTGATTTGTCATGGTAGTAATATATATTTCCATCTAGGGGACTTGTATAAATGCTTAAATCCCTAATGCAGAGGTTTTCAAATAAAAATCCAAATAATAATAAATCATCAGCACATGATTCAGGACTCATTTTTAATGAGGCAATTGCGATTGAAGGGTCTATAAATATTTTTTTGTTTCTTGATCTCATGGAAGTTTTTGATTTGATGTCTGGGGACCATCCTTTTATCTCTTCTATGACGAATAAGTCTTTCAATGCTTTGATATAAGAGTAATATGTTCCATTACTTATTTTTTCATTTACATTAATGTCTGCCATTATTGTTTTATCATTAACGAGTGTTGAATTATTTCTTGCAAGGGATTTTAGGAGGCTTCTTACTTTATCAGGATTTCTTTTAACTCCATCAATTGCGGAAATATCTGTATTACATATATTTTGAACATATGATTTGGCAACAAATAATTGTGCTTCTTTATCTTTTTTCACAACAGATTCTGGCCATCCGCCTCTGCATGCAGCAAATATTAACTTGTCAATTGTCAAATCAGAAGTTATTCCATTAATATCTAAATTAGGATTATCGAATAATTCCATTAATGATATCTTACCATTTGATTCTAGACTTTCATATAGGCTCATTGGTCTCATTAGGACTCTGTGTATTCTTCCAGTGCCTGAATGCATTATTTTTGATTCATCAACTACAGTTGAACCTGTTAGGATGTATAATCCTTCACCACCTATTTCATCAACACTATTTCGGACTGCATCCCATAGAATAGGTGCCATCTGCCATTCATCAATTAGTTTAGGTTTATTACCTTCTAATAATCTGTTAGGATCAAATTCTGCCCATATTTTATATGTTTCTTTTCGTTTAGGGTCTTGTAATTTTATCACACTTTTGGCATGTCTTTCTGCAGTTGTAGTTTTTCCACACCATTTTGGCCCAACTATTAATACTGCACCAATCATTCTAAGGTATCTTTCTAAATCATCATCCATGTAACGCTTTAAGTATTTTCTTTCCATTTCAATCAACTTATTATTTTATTGGAGACTTTTTGATATTTTTATTATATACTTTTGGAGTTTTTTATTATATATTTTTTGATATTTTTATTGGAGACTTTTGGAGTTTTTTATTATATATTTTTTGATATTTTTATTGGAGACTTTTGTAAATAATAATTAATTTCCCCAATGTTTGTCATCTTAATGTTTACTTTAGTATTTCATAGATATTTTGTTAGTGTGAGAGCATTTGACAAGTAATATTTGTTCGTTAACTATGAAATAAATCTCATTAAAAAATAGGATGTAATTTTATTATTTTGGCTTTGTAGAAATCCTCATTTTTATTGAATTTGAGTTGATCGATAGATGTTGTGGATTGTATTTTTGAGTTTTGTTTCTTTATTTGATAATTGTAGGCTTCTGCTTCGGTTTGTTCCGTTGAATATTCTTTTTA
>NZ_JAFQSO010000015.1 GCF_017409525.1 Methanobrevibacter sp.
CTTAGAACCAACATCAGCACCATTACTATTAATCAAATCAACAATCCTAGAAACACCCTCATCATACTTAGAACCAACATCAGCACCATTACTATTAATCAAATCAACAATCCTAGAAACACCCTCATCTTGTATTGATCCCATAACAACTCTATTTTTGATAATCGAATTTTTAACATTTTTAAAAGAATCTTCAAGGTAATTATTCAAATATTCATTATTCCGTTTATATTCCAAAAAAGAACCTTCATAATCCTTTCCCAATGATTTAAGAGAATCATCAAATGCATCTAACATAATCCTAAAATCATTATTTGAAAAAATAATCTTATCTAATTTATTATTTATTTTTTTAATTTCAACTTCAGATACATCATTTTGATTTGAAATCAACTTATTTAAATCATCAAATTCATCAAATGTTTTATAAAATTCATTTTTAATAAATTCCATTTGAGATTCATAAAAATTTTTTTGATTTGAAAGAAGATTATACTGGGTCTTGTAAAAGATATAAGAATTACTTAAATTCAATATTTTTTCTTTAAGTTTATTAAAAAATGACATTTATTCCACCACAAGATAAAAAATTACTAAACTCGAAAAATAAAACAATTATTAATAACTATTTAATATTTCACATAATATATATTTAATGTAACTAAGTATACTTAACTTTAATCTCTATAAAAATAAAAGTATAATTATAAAGTAAAAACTATTATAAAATTTTATATATGATATAATAATAATTAAATATTAACTAGACTAGGATTGATTAAATGAAAAATAATAGTGATACGTTATTTAAACAAAATAAACAATATTTAATATTATTAGAAAGAAGGGTTAAAGAATTAATTGAAGCAAATAAGAAAGTTAATGATGATAATAAAAAATTAATTGCAACAATCAACAACTTAAAAAACAACAACAACGAACTAAATACAACAATAAACAACCTAAAAAATAGACAAGAAGAGTTAGAAAAAGATAAAATTATTTTAGAAAAAATTAAAGAAAAAAATTCATCATTAAAAAATCAAATTAAAGAAATTAATAAAAATAATGCAAAGTTACTCGACAAAAATAAACAATACAACACAACAATAAACAATCTTAATAATGAAATAAAAAATTTAAAACTAAGGAATAATAACTTATTGAATGATCAATGGACCAGTAAACTTAAACTTAAAGAGATGGAAAATCATATTATTGTTTTAAAAAAATCTAATACAGGGTATGAAAAAAAGATAAATGAATTTGAAAAATCTCATAGTTGGAAAATGACAAAACCCTTGAGAAATATTAAAAAAAATATTTAAACTAAAGATTATTATAACGTGTATAAATTTCCATAATTATATAATTTAATATCATTTGGAATTTCTTTTATTATATTTTTTGTATCAAATATTACAGCGTTTTCCATAGATTCCTTAATCAAATTAAAGTCCAAATGTTTAAATTCATCATGGTCACATAAAACCAAAATTAAATTTGCTTTTTTTATAGCTTCATCAAAACTTACAAAGTTAGGATTATTAATATGAGGATCATAAATAGCAACTTCATAATTGTTACACAATTTATCAATAATTTCAAATGCAGGACTTTCTCTATCATCATCACTATTTCCTTTATATGAAACTCCAAATACTGCAATTTTACCACTAGGAATTATTTTTTTAACATATTCGCAAACAAAATCTGGCATTGAATTATTTGTATCACGAGCTAGCTTAATAATTTTTGCAGTTTCCGGTGCTTTTGCATAGATAAAGTAAGGATCAATTGCAAGGCAATGCCCCCCAACACCCGGACCCGGAGAGTGTAAGTTTACCCGCGGATGTTTGTTTGCCATTTTGATAACATCCAGTGCATTGACACCAATTTCAGCACAGATTTTTGCAAGTTCATTTGCAAGCGCAATGTTGACATCTCTAAATGTATTCTCCATGCATTTTGATAGCTCAGCGGTTTTTGCTTCTGTAAGCATTAACTCCCCTTCTACAAATTGCCCATAAACTTCACTAGCTTTAACAGAGCATTCTGGAGTTATACCTCCAATAATTCTATCATTGTGAACAAGTTCTTCCAATATTCTTCCTGGAAGAACCCTTTCAGGACAATGCGCAAGATATAAATCTTTACCAATTGTAAAACCCGCCTTTTCAAAAATAGGTTTAATAATTTCATCAGTCGACATTGGAGCTATTGTAGACTCAATAATAACAACATTCCCCTTTTCTAAATAAGGAATAATAGTTTCACAAGCAGTTATAACATAACTTAAATCACAAAAATAATTTTCAGCAATATATGGTGTTGGCACTGTGATTATAAATGCATCAGCTTTTTCTGGAATTAAACTAGCTTTATATCTTTTTTTTTCAATGGCATTTTTAATAATATCAGATATCCCCGGTTCTTCAATATGGATTATACCACTATTTAAATTATTAATTATTTCTTCAGAAATATCTACACCAACTACCTGACAATGACTAGTACTAAAAAGTGCTGCTGTTGGAAGCCCAATATAACCTTGACCCATAATACAAACTTTCATATAATTAACTCCATCATAAGTATTTATCATCTCTTATTCAAAATATGCTAATTTATTTTTTAATTGATTAATATCCTTTTTTAACTTGGAAATTTCTGACTTCAACCTACCATTTTCATTGAGTAAATGATTATACCGTACTAACAAATGATATTCTGAATTTGTTTCTGAATCCAAAATATCTCTGAAAAAAAGTAAATTTTCATTGTCTAAATTAGAAATATATTTCACATAATCAGATTTATTTTGTTTAATAGATTTAAAAAAATCATTAATTAATAAAAAAAACTCCTCTTGATTTTCATTATTCTTAGAATATATAATATGAATATGATTAATAATAAAATTTAACAATTTTTTTTCAAATAAATTATAATCCTCTAAACTTTTAAAATAATCATGTAACTCTTTTAAATTAGCAATAATTTCTCGAAAATTATCTAACTTAACTTGATTAGGCAATTCTCGTTTAATATAAATGTGTTTGTTAAAAATTTTCAATTTATTAGCATTTAAAACAGCTTTATAAAAGAAAGTTAATTCCGAAAAATTGTCACTTTGAAATACTAAATTATGACTTAATAAAAAGTGTCTATTAAAAATCTTATTATACAATACAAAAGGCAATGAAAATATTTTATCGCCCAAATCAGAATAATCAAAAATATTATTTCCTACAAAATATTGAACTGTATCAATATATGAATCATCTGAATTTTTATAAATCTTTTCAGTTGATTCATTGAATAAGCTAGACTTAAAAAATAATATATCGCAAGGGTTTATGATTAATTCTTCTTGCAATCTTTCACATGAGTTAATATAAATCCAATCTTCAGGATTTAAAAATAAAATATAATCCCCTTTAGATTCTAGCATTCCTTTGTTTCTCGCAATATTAATATTATCACATTCAAATAATTTTATTCTAGAATCTTTTTCAGAATATTCATATATTAACTGTTTAGATCCATCAACAGAACCATAATCCATACATAATACTTCTATATCATTCAAAGATTGATTGATTAATGTATCCAAGCATTGAGAAACATATTTTTCTGAATTAAGAATCGGAATAATTAAAGAAATGCAAATATTTGAATCTTCTAATGAATTTACCATAAGAAACACCTAAATATAATAAACTTCGAAATTATTTAAATTATCACCATTATTTGAATTAAAAATCTTTTTTAGATTGACATTGCTAAAAATGACATTGTGAATATCATTTAAATTACTAAATGTGTATTTATTCAAATATTCATCAGTAGAACTGATGCCAAAAGTCTTAGGCAAATATTTAAAATGTAATAATGCTTTTTTTACAAAATCTTGTTCAATATCAGAATTAACAAAACAGACATATTCATCATCATTCAAATTATCGATAAAATCTTGTAACTCTTCTTCAATAATTACATCGTGTTTTACATCAATTTTATCCAATTTACCTGAGAAATTATGAGAAATAATAATCTTTAAATATTTATGAGGATATGTTATTGAATTAAAATGACTAATTATCTCATCTATATTTTGATAATCATTTATTGAATAAATTAAAATAATTCTATCTGATTTATAATTATAATTAATACCAACTGTATTTAATATTTGTTTAAATCTATTAGAATATGTATGATTTTCTAAAACATTATATAAATTTTTTTCACGAATTTCTTCAAAATCAAATTTATCTAAATTTACATCCCTATCCAAAAAGATAACACTGTCGCCAAACAATAAATCTACTGCTTTTGAAAAATTTGAAAAAACTAATGTATTTGAAGACATTAATTCAAAAACTCTCCTAGCAAACATAGTAGGAGAATTAGTAACCGTATTAATATTCAAACCTAAACTACTCTCTTTATAAACATTTGGCATTTGATTAAAATGAACGCCGGGATTTAAAAATTGTTGATATTTAATAGGATATGCATAATCCGCATAATGTAAATCATACATCCTATCATAAATCTTTAAATTATAACCTTCATCCAATAACCTATCAAAAATTTGTTCCATTACATTACATCTATCTTCAAATTTTTTATACCAACTTCCTGCAAAAATTACATCATTTGATCTTTCAACAATAGATATTGGATTGAATAACTTTGGTTGTGTTGCAAACATCAAACAATTCACATTTTCATGACCTCTAACTAAATATCTAGAAATACAATCCTCATCGGTAGTAAAAATATAATCAAAATGCAAAGCAGTATCTACAAAATTATAAGCTTCATCATAAAATGAAGAAGGGTCTTCTTTATTCCAAAATACAGTAGGAATATTATTATTTTTACAATACTCAAGAATCGAAAACAAAATGGACCTATTTTCAATATCATTATTTAAATTTACATGTATTTTACCTGCCCATTCACCTTTAGGAAATTCAGTAGTTTTTAAACCATGAAAGACTGATTCACATAAAAAAAAGTCTGGTTTTTCTCGCTCAAAAATTTCTAACCAATTAAAAGGACTCAAATAAAATAAGTTACACTCATATTTATAAGAATCATATGTAAATTGATCCATAATTGCTGCAACTTTAATATCGTCATGAACCGGACTAGATTTAAACTTAATATCATTAACTGCTCTAACGCCGATATTCTTTTTAAATTTATAATCATTATATTCCAAAAGAAGTTTTTCCTTAACCTCCGGAAATCTGTTTAAAACATTATTCATATGAACATCATTTAGACCTGCCGCATTTACTTTCCATAAAGTATTTTTAGAATCATCAAGTAATCCAATTTCAAGTTCTGGAGCAATATAATATGCATCAAAATTATTATCAGGGACTAATTTAATTTTTGTACCTTTTTTAACAGCCATTGCCCAAAACCATATATCATCACCAGTTGGAGTTAATTCCATAGCCAAATCCATGTTAAAAATTTCATCATCTAAAGAATGTGGAGGGAATAATGTCCCTGCACCATTTGTAGAAAAATTTAAAAAAGAAGGTTTTTGCTCTGTTTTACTTAATTCCCACTGTTGGTACATTTTTAAGGAGTAATCATCATTAAAAGAAATTCTCCTAGAACGATATGCACTAATATAATTAGGATATTTCAAGTAAGAATTATATAATTTTTCCAATACATCACTTTCATAATAAAGGTCATCATCAAATGTGACAATTATATCTTCAGGAAATTCTCTTAAAGAGGGGATTAATTTCTTAAATGACTTGATATCTTCACACCATTTAATCTCAAGACCATAATCAACAAAATTTAAAACATCTTTAGGAATATCTGCTTTACCATTAATAAATTGCGACCTTGATAACCATAAGACAATTTTATCAGGTTTTAAAGATTGGTTAAAAAGAGAAAAAATTGCATATTTTATAAGATTCATTCTACCTGGAAATGAAGTTAAAGAAACAATTAACCTAGGCGCCCTATTTTCTTCATTTAAACTTAAACTACTCAAATCATTTAGTTGTTTATCAACTTCAAATTTATTTATAACTAATGGAGGTTGCCAAACATCATCCCTTATTTTAACTTTTCCTTCATAAAGACCAAACATGACAAAATGAACAAGAGGATTCAAACCAGAACATTTAGCAGAATCATAATAATTCAGATAATAATTTGAATTAAAAAGTTTGCACGGATTTTTACCCTCTTCATAACCAACATAAATATAATGTAATAAAGGGTCCATATTGCCAGAATATCCCTCATGAGACACATAATATTCCTCATCAAATAGGTTCATTTCTTTAATTCTATGATATGCCTCTACATTTATATCATGTTTATTTAAGAAGTTAGATTGTATTTTATCTTGATTTTGATATTCAGACAATTGCTTTTCATAATCCGCAATAAGTTCATCTTTTTGAATAATTTTATCAAGTAATAATAATTCATTGTCAGTTAAATTCACGTCGACAGATTCTTGAAAATTTTGAAACTCAAAATAGTTTTCTGCATTAATAATATGAAAATATATTGATTGAAAATCAAAAGATAGTTCATTTAACACATCCTCCTCAATATCAAAAGAAGTGTAAAATTGTTTAATCTTATTGAAAAGAATTTGTTTATAATTATAACCAATATTATTTAGAGCGTTCCTAGATTCATTGAAAACAAATGCAAAAAAATTTACTTTCAAATCATCGAAAAAATTATGTTCAACTAAAAAATCATATACTCCTATAAAAACATCAACAATGAACAAAGATTTGTCTGTTGTTATTTTAAAGTTCTGTTCGGAATTAATATTTAATTTTCTATAATGATAAAATAATTTTGGGAAATAAGAAATTTTTTTTGCTAATACCATCGATTCTACATGAAATTGCACATCTTCGTAAATAGGTAAATCTGGAAATCTGATGTTTTTAGCCAAATCTTTTTTATACATTTTTGACCAAATAACTTGAAAATAATTTAAAACTAAATGCTTACTAAATTTAAAATCAAATGTAAATTCTTTATAATTTTCATTGAAAGAATTAAATGGAAAATAAACTCGATTTTTATGCTCTTTATTTAAATTATATTCAGTTGCATCAAATAATACTAAATCAGAATCTAAATGTTTCGCATGATGATATAATTCTTCACACATAGTGGATTCTATCCAATCGTCACTATCAACAAAAAGGATGTATTCACCGGTTGCTTTTTCAAGACCCCGATTTCTTGCAGATGCTGCACCACTATTCTTTTGAGAAAAAATCTTAATGCGAGAATCATTATTTTTAAATTTATTTAAAATATCTAAAGAACCATCAGAAGATCCGTCATTTATACAAATTATTTCAATATCTTCCATAGATTGATTGATTATAGAATCTAAGCAACTTTCAAGAAACTCTTCAGAATTATATACTGGTATGATAATCGAAACTTTTGGTTCAACCATTAATAAACAACCTTTATTTTAATAAAATAATCATATGAAAATCATGACACAAACATTCAACAAATAATATATATAATTAAGATTAAAGAACTATTTAAGTTTATCTAAAATATTGATATTTAAAAAAAAAGCAAGAAAAATAATAATCCTGCTCAATATAACCATTATTAAACTTAAAAATATTATATAAAGTAATAAATCTTTTAATAACATTTAAATTTATAAATATTAATTTATAAAAAAAATTTTTAAAAAATTTATATAGAAAAAATATTAAATATAACTATGTTCTAACTCATAAAATTCGGTGTTAAAATGACTGTAGAAATTTCAACAATGGGATCATGTGCATCAAGAAATATTTTTAATAGTGTTATAAATGAAGAATATAAAAATTTTTTTCATATTAATGAATCTATAGAAACTGTCACTTTTATTAGTTTAATGTCTGAACCATTAAAATTTGATCAAAGATTATTAGATTCATCAGATAGTTATGATAATGAATGTGTTTTACAAGATTTATCAAAAAAATATTTAGATTTTCTAAAAAAAGATAAAATTGACTATTTAATAATTGACACATATTTTGATGCTGTTTATGAAATAATTATCAACGACGAAAATAGTTATATTGCAGATTCCGAGAGAATAAAAAGAACTTCATTACATCCATTATTTGCTGATAAAAAGAGAATATCTATTACTAAAGATTTTGATGAATATTATGAGTTATGGACAAATTCTGTTAGATTATTCTTTGAATTTATAGCTAAAAATTGCCCCAATACAAAAATTATCTTAAATTGTTCACGCTCTGTTTATAGATATTATGAAAATGAAAAAATAATTGAAGACGAACATTTGAAAAAAATATCATATCATAATAAATATAGAAAAATCTTAGATAAATTTATATTAGAAAATTTTGATGTTGAAGTATTGGATTTTGATAAAAATATATTAGCATGCAAAGAGCATGTTTTTGGGCTTCATCCTACACATTATGAGCCAAAATATTATGAAGAAAAAACTCGCCAATTAAATGAAATTATTGCGAGAAATAACCTTTTTGATTATTCCTACAAATATAATATGGAACTTAGAAAACTTAAAAAGAAAAACATAATACTTTCATTTGATAATGATGACGATGATCAAAATCTCCCAATTCCAGATTTATTTAAGAAATATTTGACTGCACGAATTGATTTAAAAAATGAAAAATTACATAATGCTATTGAACTAATCGAAAATAGTGATGAAAAATCAATAGTAAATTATCCCAAATGGTTCGAAGATGAACGAGGTTCTGGAATAATAATTCACACCCAAAAAAGAGAGGTTAGTTTAAAGATTAAATGCATCCATGATGGAGAATTAACACTAAGATTTAGAGGAAAGGATGTAAAAGATCAAAATGGTGTTAGAATACCTGTTTATATTAATTATAACAACATTGTTATAAATAATGAAAAGATTAATGGTGATGTTGAGCTTGTATGTCATGACAAACCATACATTTATAAACGAAAAGTAGAACATCATGAAATTTTAACCATTAAAATAGAATGGTCCCCATTTTAATTCGTTAGGGAATATATAAATATTAATAGGAGGAATTAATATAGTAACCAAAATAGCAGTATTAGGGAGTTGCGCTACTAGAGATGTTTTTAATTCAATGTTAAATCCTAATTACAAACAATTTTTTGAAATAACTACAGATATTGCAAGAACCACACTAATTAGTTTAATGTCAGATCCCGTGAATATACCTGATAAAGAAATGATAAAATTATATCGCAATGATGGTAGTTATGATGATTTTACAACAAGAAATTTAGAAAAAGATTTAAATAAGATGTTTCTTAATGAGTTAATAAATAGTAAATCAGATTATCTGATTATTGATAATTTATTTGAATCACGATTTGGAATATTATGCTCTGATGAAGGAATAATGACAAATAATGAATGGGATTTGCCGCGTACATCATTTTATAATACATTAACCAATAAAAAAACATTATCCATGAAAAATAATTCATCAAAATATTTCAAATTATTCAAAGAACATTGCACTTATTTTTTTGATTTTATAGATAAAAATTGTGCTGATTTAAATATCATTTTAAATAATGTTAGTGATAGTGAAAAAATATTAAAAAATGATGGAACAATCTACACTATTGATAGTGTAAAAAATTATTGCGACGAAACAAATCCAATAACTTATAAATTAAATAAATATATTGAAAATAACTTTGAGGTTAAAACTATAGAATTAAATATTGTAAATTATCCAAATGATGAAAATCATGCTTGGGGAATTGGAACTTCCCACTTTATACCACAATATTATATAGATTTCACAACTAAACTTAATAAAATAATTTATGAAAATAATCAGATTAATAATTTTAAAAATATTATGCAAAAACAAGAAAATAAACTTAATATTTTAAATGAAATGAAATAATTTAAAAAATGTCCGCAATAATTCTGCGAACAAAAAAATAAAAAAAATTATCAATAAAATAAACTGGTTTTATTTTATGAAAATTTTTGAGACTGAATTAGTTCAGTAACAATATCATCAAGATTACCATAATCCCATGAATAAATTGAATATGTTTTATTATTGCACACATACCAATAATGAACAGTATTCGGATGAGCATTATTTATTGCTTTATATACCATAATATTATTGTATGTAAAATTAGTCAATGATAATGTTTGATTTTCATCATTTATGGAATTATTATAATCTCCAATATGTTTATTTAAATCACTATCATGATATTCTAATAAAAATATTGAAATTTCACCATTAGTTATATTCACATCTCCATAACTATTAGATTCACCTTCATGGTAACCCTCAGGCAAAGTAAAATTAGAAGAACCTACAAGAACTGTTTCTTGAGTACTATTAGTACTATTATTTATCATGTTTAGTCCCATAAACCCAATAATAACTAATAATATTACTATTATTATAACAAATAAAATGGACTTATATTTCATAATTTTCACCTCTTAATATTTATGATAAGTTTTAGAAAATTTATCTAGTATAAAAATCATCAACCCTAATCGTATCATCCAAGTAAGGAGTGGAAACTTCATGCAATATAGTATTTTCAAGTGCAACAATTGTGTGTTTAACACCCGGTTCGATACGAATACTATCATTTTTAGAAAAATATTCTTTTTTATCCTCAAATTCTATATAACCTGCTCCAGAAAGGATATACATAGTTTCATCTTTTTTATTATGATAATGGAAAGAAGTCTGAAAACCAGCTTTAATATATAATTCCTTAGTTAAATATTTATCGGTATATATCAAAACTTTTTCATACCCCCACGGTTTATCAGTTTTATTTTCATATTCTTTTTTAACTGATTCTAATTCTTTTGATGTATCAACTGCTATCCAAAAAATATTATTTTCCTTATAATAACCTAAACTATTTTCTTTAGCTAAATTAGGAAAATAAAGTTTCTCTATATCGCCTGTTTTAAATTCCCCAAAATCTAATAAAGATTTAGTAAAATAAATTCCCCCATTAATATAATAATCTTCCAATATTGGTTTTTCTTTAAATGAAATTAAACGATCACCCTCAGTTTCAACAATACCATAAGGTGACTGCATTTGTGTAATAAACATTGTTACAGGTAAAGACGATTTCTCTCCATGTTTTATCATGGATTTTAAGTTAATATCTGAAACAATATCCCCATTTCTAATAATACATTGTTTTCCCTCATCAATACTTTCCATTCCTAAACGAATAGCATTAAGTGTCCCTAATGGCTCATCTTCAATAACATAATGTATTTTAATCCCAATATACTCTTTACCATATCTCTCTTCAATTTTTTCATGTAAAAATCCTGCAAGAAGATAAACTTCATTTATTCCAGCATTTTTAAAATCAAAAAGTTGTTTATCTAAAATAGTATAATCCTCTTTAATTTCAACAAGCGGTTTTGGAACTGTTTCTGTAACTGGTCTTAATCTTTTACCAAATCCTCCGCATAAAATCATACCGATAGTTTCCATAGTTACCATATCCTCCAAATTTTATTAATCATAAATTAAACGTTCGAAATGTTTTTCAAGAATTGAAAATTGCTTAATTAAAAATTTTGAACTATTATCTAAAAATGGTTCTTGATCTCTAAATTCTTTATAAGATTGTTCATCTAAAAGAAGATTTTTAAATAATTCAACAGTATCTGAATTATCCTCATTTAAGTTCCATCTGAGTATAGCTTTATCATTCAAAATATTAGGTTCTAAATAATTTCCCCCACCAGCATATAATGGAATACAATTACACATTATACTATGAAAAATTTTTTCAGTTACATATGCATCATCTTCAACATTTTCAGCACAAATATTAAATTTATATTGTTTTAAAAATGAAAGTTTATCATTATTAAATTTATTCCACAAATCAGAATTATTATGGCGCCATGGCCCAGCATAATCAATATCTGTAAATTTCTCAATATCGTTAGCTATAAATGTTCTAAGTTTCCATTCATCATGACTAGCAATAACAGTAACATTTTTAGATTTATCATAATCTAGAGAATTCCAATAATTAATGGAATTTTCAATTTGTTCTTCATCAACTGTAGGATCAAAAATAAAATACCAATATGGAAAACGAAAATAATTAGATTTATCAATCAAATCATAACCCATACCCAAATCAACATAATCTAATGCATAACGACCAAATTTATTAGCTTCTGGAAATCGTTTATTAATAGTTTCTGGAGAATAAAATATTTTTTTTCCAGACATGCTTTTCGTAATAGTATCATCAATAACACCAAAAACACTAAAAATATTTATATCATACTCTTCATTAGGGAAATTATGCTGCAAATATCTTGTAAACCAAAAATTATCTAAAAATCCTGGAGCACTTGGTCTAAAAAAATTTCTATATGTAATCTTTCCATCAGAAGTCTTTACTCCAATAGAACTCAAAATCAATTTATTATAATCTTCAACTATTCCTTTTCTAAGTTCTAATTCTCTATTTAAATTATTAATTTGAGTTTTTAACCTAGAGATACTTGTTTTAAAAATACTGGAATCATTAACTGGTTTCCACTCAATATGAATCGTGATAATATCAGAATCTTTAACCATTTTAGTAAATCTATAAAAATCTTCATACGATGCCAAAATAGGAGATTCAATAATATTTTCCCCATTAATTTGAAATACAGTGAAATCAATGAATATAGGAGCATTTACACCATTTTTATCCCTAATATCTTTTCCTAATAATAAAATATTAAGTTCACCATCATTAATACATTTAATTTTTAAATCTAAACAACATGAAGAACTATGGATTAATAATCCTGACCCCTTTTCATCTTTATACCATTGAGGATATTCAACCTTTGAATTATTATCTGAAATATCAACAATTTCAACATTATTTTCAATATTTCCAATATTTTTAATATTTATTCTTGCAGTAACAAATTTTTCTAGTTCAAATAATATGTCCTGAGAAAAGGAAAAATTTTTTGAATCGATGTGATTTGAATTTAAATTATTAACATTCTTATTGTGCATAAAAATCACCTAATATCCAATCTGTTATAGATATCTATATCCCATAATATAAGTATATTATGAATATATGGTTTTATTCCACTTTTTATATAAAATATGCAAAATTTGTTCTCTAAATAAGACCTGTTGATTTTGAAAAAATAACTGCTGGATTTAGAACTTAATTTTTTATGTGAATTCAAAACACTATTTATTTATTCAAGTTAATCATTATATTTATTAAAAATGTCTTAATCAAACCAAAATAAAATTTCTTAATATAATATCCAAAAATTATTTAATCAATTCAATATTAGCTAATTGTTCAGAACTTGCTTTTTCAGCATCTTTTAGATATGCATCACAAACTTTATTTACTTCACCAATTCCACGTAGAGAACCATTATCTATCCAAATTGCTTTATCACACAACTCTCTAATTTGAGGTATCGAATGAGATACCAAAAGAACTGTAGTACCACCATCCATTAATGATCTTATTTTATCTGAACTTTTTTTCTTGAAATTCACATCCCCTACACCTAAAATTTCATCAATGATTAAAATATCTGGATTAACAGAAGTAGCAATTGAGAAACCTAATTTTGCAAGCATACCTGATGAATAATTTTTAATAGGAATATCAATAAATTCTCCAAGTTCTGAAAATTCTATTATCTCATCCATTTTAGATTCTAAATATTCTTTTTCATAACCTAAAACTGCACCATTTAAAATAATATTTTTTCTTCCAGAAAAATTAAGGTCAAAACCAGCACCTAAGGATAATAATGGTGAAATTTTACCGCGTGTATATACTTCACCTTTATCCGGAGGAAAAATTCCAGTTATTACATTTAATAATGTAGATTTGCCTGCGCCATTGTAACCAATAATTCCAACTTTTTCCCCACTATAAATTTGAAAAGATATGTCATTTAACGCATGAATTTTGATTTTTTTAGATTTTTCTCTTTTTAAAGTCCTAATAAAAGCTTCTTTTAACGTGTCAATTTTTTCATTTTGAACTTCAAAAGTCAAGTCAATATGATCCACTTTAATTGAAATCTGCTGATTGTAATTAGGTACGATATCTTCTAGAAGAGAATCTACATTACTTTCTTTTTGAAAACTATTTTTTTGAGAAATATGATTAGGAGTGCCTTTCTTATTAAAGTTTTGTTGGTTAAAATTATTATCTTGCTTTCTTTTCAAATCTTTTTCGCCAATCAAAACATTTTGATTTTTTTTATGAATATCCGGAACAGATGAATTTATTTTGTCTGGATTTCCATCTAAGTCTCGATGAGAATCAACAACATTGGCATTTTTTTTCTTTTTAAAGGTTTGTTTTGAAAGTTTAGGATTATTAAAACTAGAATGATTATTTGAAATTTCTTTTTTAGATGAAGAATTTAATTTTTTTTTCCTTTTAATTTCAGACAAGATCCTATCCGCTTCCTTTGAGGATATTCCATATTTATCCATTATTTTTACTTTAATTTTATCTATTTGTTGAGGATCTGATAAAACATCATTATGATTCTGATTGATTGATTTTTTAAAGTTTAAATCATTATTTTTTTGGTTCATTTTTAAAACCCTCTAGAATTTCATAGTGACTCTTCTTTCAAATTTTTTAAATACAATTATGCCAAAAACCAATATTATTAAAGATAACAACAATAAATTTACAATATCTCCCAATTGTGGAAAAGTGCCATAATAAACAAAACACCTGAATTGGTCAATAACCCAAAATAAAGGATTTAACATTAAATATTGCCTATAAGGCTCAGGAATAATAGTTATTGGATAAAATATGGCTGAGGCATACATTAACATCATAGAAACAACAGTCCATAGATGTTGGACATCAGAATAATAAACACACACTATAGATAAAATTAATCCTAATCCAGTAACCATGATTACTAATGAAATAATTGGAATAATTGAAAATGGCATTGTCGAAAGGTGAAATGGGGCATGAGTAACAAACATTACAATTATTAAAAGTACCATCATAATTATTAAATTTAAAAATTCAGATATAATCCCTCCTAAAATAAAAATATATTTAGGGGCAGGAGTTCTTTGTAAAATACTTCTATTTCCCTTTAATGAACCCATTGATACACTTATTGATGATGTGAAAAAATTAAATAAACACCATCCACACAAAAAGTATACTTGAAAATTTTCAATTTTGTTGTGAAAGATTGTAGAGAATATCACCGTAAATAATACCATCATTAATAATGGACTTAAAATTGTCCATAACATTCCTAAAACAGAATCTTTATATTTTGATGAAAAATTTCTTTTAATAATCTCCTCTAATAAAAATAATTCATTTTTCTTAATAAAATTCATAAAACCCACATAATCTTTTTCTTATAAATTATTTTAGTTATAACTTATATTTAATTATTAATACTTTTTAAAACTAAACCCTTCAGAGAATAGGTACTATTTATTTTGAATTTTTTAAATATATATAGATACTAATAATAAAATTTATTTTTTAAATGCACTTGTTTTGTTTTAATAATATTGTACTATATTTATTTCACAATTTATTAATATTCATAGTAAATATAAATTTCAGGAGGTAGATATTTTTTGAAGAAAAATATCAAACAATATTAAAAAAATTAAATAATATACTAAACTTATCGAAAACAAATAATATAATTATTTATTATTTATAAACAACATATTAAGATAAAACTTCATCATTGGAGTTTTCAAATACATTTATATGTTTAGTTTAATAGATAATAATTAAATAACTTTAATTTTAAAACAGTAGGGGTTAAATGTATCATATATCAATTATTATTTCAATGAATGAGAATGAAAATAAATTAAAAAAATGTTTACAAACCATAAATAATCAAACATTAAAAAATTTTGAAACACTAATAGTTACAAATAACAAACCTCCTATAAGGAACAACAAGATAAATTTTTTCAATTCTATCGAAAATGCATTAACTAATGTAAAAAGTGAATATATTCTTTTTATTGATGAAAATGAGTATTTGAAAAATGATACCTGCGAAATATTATATAATAAATCTAAAAAAGATAATTTAGATGTATTGTATATTCCTATTTTAGATGAAAACATGAAAAAAAGCAATTTACATGAATTAAATGAAAAACTCCAAATGATATCCCCTTTTAATTTTACTATATTTTGTAAAAAAAAAATTTTAGAAGATTTAAATTACAACAATTTATTTTATGATATTTGCAGAAATTCAAAAAAAACTGATACAATTAATCAAGAAATATGCTTTAGAGAATATTTAAGTCAAAACAATGTTGAAAACTATACAAATGAACTTTTAAATTTATTTCCTAATGAAACAGATAATATTTTCACAATATTGTTTGAATATCTTATAAATTATCCTCTAAACTTAAAACAAAACTTTTTTGATGTAATCAAGTCGTGTTTTAAAGTAGGTAATTTGAATAATAAAAATCAAGAGACATATAATTTAATCAACAATTCAGATAATATAATTGATTTCTTTATAGAGTATAAATTAAATACACTAAATTATGAAATTTATAAAAACCCATATGCACAAGATAATCATTATAAAATTTCAGTAATTATTCCCATTTTTAACAATGAAATATTACTCCATCGAACCTTAATGTCAATCGAAAATCAGAGTTTTGGTATTGAAAATATTGAAGTTGTTATGGTTAATGATGCTTCAACAGACAATACCAAAAGTGTTATCAACGAATATGTGGACAAATACCCCAATTTTAAAGCAGTTCACATCAAAAATAGGACTGGATCTGCCGGAACCCCTCGAAATATTGGTTTGAAATTAGCATCCGCAGAATATGTGATTTTTATTGACCATGATGATTTTTTTGAGATAAATGCTTTAGAAAAATTATATAACAAAATTACAAAATATTCATGTGATTTAGTTTACGGAACATACGTTTTAATCAATCATGAAGAAACAATTAAATTTACATATCCTAATGAAAAAAATGGTTATTTTAAAAATCTTGAGGAAAACAAAAGAAGTATCATAACTCCTCCTTCAATTTGGACAAAACTATTTAAAAAAGATTTTTTAATCAAAAACAATATTTTATTTCCAACAATCCTGGGAGAAGATGCAATATTCATGGCCAAATCTTTAAAAAACGCGGAGGGCATTTATTATTTGTGGAATGATGTAATATGCTATTATAATTTAAATGAAAGTTCTTATTCAACAAATGTTTCATGCGATTATTTTGTTGAAGGTTTTGCATCTGAAAAATATTTATATAATCTATTTTGTGAATATGGGCAGATTGAATATTATAAAATCAGAGGTCCGGGGATCCTAGATTTTTATATAAATAGAATACAATACAGTACATTATCAGACGAGGAAATTGAAGATATTTTCCCATTATTTTATGAGTTTTGTGAAAGATTAAATAAATTAAATGTTAAGCCTAAATTAAACAATAACCAAATCGCTTTCGAATATATTGTTAAAAATGATTTAAAAGGTTTTTTAAAGTTTAAAAACTACAAACCAAATAAAATTAAATTATTTTCAAATAAAATACTGGCTAAAATTAACAAACAAGGTTTTTGGTGATAATTTGAAAAAAATTTTATATGTTTTACACTCGGGAATGACTGGTGGAACATTTCACACTACAATGGATTTAATGAATAATTTAAATAAAACTTATGATATTCTAGTTCTAGGTGCTGAAAGTGATTCCTTAAGATTATATTCATTTTCGAATGGAAATATCAAGTTAATTAAAAAATATTCTCGTAATTTCAAGTTACGCAAATCTATTGAAGATACATCAACATTTGTTAATAAATGGTCTGCAAAAGATTTTCACAACTCCTGGGCAACCTATGTTTATTTTGAAATATTAACTAAATATAATGTAGATATAATACACATTATGCATTTAATTAACCATAGCTTTGATTTACCGCAAGTTGCGGATAAATTAAACATTCCTGTTATTCTATCAATACATGATTTTTATTTTTTATGTCCTTTTTACACATTACTTGATGAAAACAATCATTATTGTGAAGCGAAATGCAACCAAAACAATGAAAATTGTTACTTGCCCTGGAATATATTAAATGACATTAATTCAAAAAAGATTATTCCTAAATGGCGAGAAAATGTTTTAAATATGTTTTCATTTATAAACTATTTTATCGCACCCTCTGAAATTATAAAAAAACTATTTTTCTCCGTTTATGATGATGAAAAAATCATTAATGAAACCAATTTTAAAATAATTGAACATGGACGAGATTTTCCAAAAATAACAAAAACATATTATGAACTTCCTTCAGAAGGGAAAAAAATAAAAATTTTATGCTCGGCAAACAATTTAGACATTATGAAAGGTGCTAATGTAATTAAAAATATTAAAAAGTACGACATTGATAATTCAATTGAATTTCATTTTTTGGGGAATTGCGATGAAAATTTATCTAATTATGGCATTACCCATGGAAAATATGAACGAGAAGAATTTTATGATAAGATCTATGAAATAAAACCCTCATTTATTGGAATATTTTCAATTTGGCCAGAATCATTTTGTCATACTCTAACAGAAGCTTGGAGTTGCCACATCCCAGTGATTGGAAGCAATGTTGGTGTTGTTAAAGATAGAATAATTAAAAACAATGGAGGGTGGATTGTTGATATTAACAATTCAAAAAATGCATATAAATCCATTATGGATATTTCAAAAAATTTAGATGATTATAAAAAAGTAGTAGAAAATTTAAAGACAATGCATTTTAAAAATATATTCGAAATGGTTAGCGAATATGTTAGAATATATGATATGGTGGAGTAAAATTGAATCTCTTAAAAAACACAAAAGATTATTATATTATTAAAAAATCAGACTTATTTGATATAGATTGGTTTAAAAATACTTATAATCTACCTACGAATATAAATCCTATAAAACATTACCTAAATCATGGTATTAAAGAAGGTTTAAACCCATCTCCCGATTTTGACACTATATGGTATTTGAATGAACATAAAGATGTTAAAAAAAGTGGAATGGACCCATTTATCCATTATATCAAACATGGAATCAAAGAACATAGATTAACAAAACCTTTGATAACTAAAAACAAGAATAAATTCTCTTTGATAAATTATGATTACAATCCTTGCTTTTTTAAAGATAATAAAAGTTCTATAGATTCTAACATTGTAAACATTGCTATTTTTATTAAAAACAATGTGGAAAATTTACTCCCTACCGAATATATTCGTTTGGCGATTCCATTTTATCATTTATATCTAAAAAAGAATTTTACCCCATTCATTTTTCAAAATAATGATGTCGCAAATTTTAATTTTAAAAAATTTGACATTATTATTGTTCAAAGGGATGCTCTAGATGAAACAAATGCTAAAAATTTAGTAGATATCTGCAAACAACACAATATTAAATTAATCTATGAAATTGATGATGATTTAATAAACATTGATAAAACCCATCCAAATTATGTTGAGTTCATTGAAAAAAAAGAGTCTATTAAATATTTAGTTTCAAATGCGGATGTTGTTACTGTTTCATCAAATAATCTTAAAGAAAAATTACTTAAATATAATTCAGAAATTAAAGTAATAAAAAATTCCCTAAATGATATGTTAAATTTAGAAAATGAAGCTAAAAATAATTCCAATATGGTTAAAATTGGATATATGGGAACATTGACTCATAAAAATGATGTGAAAATTGTTGAAAAACCGCTTGAAAATGTTAAAACTTATTTTGAAAAAAAAGGAAAAAAAGTTGTTTTTGAAATAGTTGGTGTGAGTGAAGATAAAATCAATTGTGCGAACTCAATTAATGTTCCATTTAAATATTCAAAATACCCCTATTTTATCAGATGGCTTAAAAAAATAATAGATTGGGATATTGCAATAGCTCCCTTGGAGCATAATAATATTAATGAATCAAAAAGTGAAATAAAATATTTAGAATACACTTCATTAGGAATTGCTGGAATTTATTCAAATTTTGGAGCATATAAGGAAACAATAAGGAATGATGAAACAGGACTATTAATAAAAAACAATACTGCTGAAGAATGGGAATCCGCATTAATAAATCTTATTGAAAATGAAGATCTTAGAAAAGACATGGTTAAAAATGCATTGAATGATATAAAATATAACTATTCTATTGATTCAACAACCCAATTATGGGATGAACTACTTGAAAACTTGCTAACAAAGGATAAGAAAGAAATTTTTAACAAACCCTCCTTAAAATTATTGTTAAACCCTTTATTTAATAAAGATTATAATATTGTTTCAGAATCTAGATTGATTAATGCTTCAGAGTATCCGATAAATTGCAGTAATCCAATTTACCATTTTCTAAAAACAGGTGTTTTTGAAGGGTTAAATCCTTCTAAAGACTTTAATACACAAAAATATATTGAAAAACATGAAATCGATGTCAATAAAACAAATCCTTTAGTCCACTTTATTGAAAAATTTGTTAATAAATTTAAATATAATCAACTTAACCAAAGAAATATAGAAGATATTCATCAAAACTTAAAAAAAACTGTTACGATTATCATACCAATATATAATGCTTATGAAGATGTGAAAAAATGTATCGAAAGCGTTTTAAAACATTCTACAAAAAATTTTGAATTGCTTTTAATTAATGATGCAAGCTCTGATCAACGAATAGATGCACTACTGAATACATATAAAAATTATTCAAATATCAAAATAATTAATAACCAATCTAATTTTGGCTTTGTTACAAGTGTGAATATCGGTTTAAAAAATTCCGAAAATGATGTGATTATATTAAATAGCGATACAATTGTAACCCCAAAATGGATTGAAAAATTAACTATTGCTGCATATTCCGATGGAAAAATTGCTACTGCAACTCCTTTTTCAAATAATGCGGGAGTATTCTCCGTTCCAAAAATGAATGAAAAAAACAATATTCCTCAACACTTGGGTTTGAATGGCATGGCGAATATAGTAGAAAAATCATCAAATCATACATATATGAGGGTTCCAACAGGGAATGGATTTTGTATGTATATTAAAAGAGATGCTATTAATTCCATAGGCTATTTTGATGACATTACATTTGAAAGAGGGTACGGCGAAGAAAATGATTTTTGTATGAGAGCAAAAGCCAATGGATGGGAAAATATCATTGATGATGCGACATTTATCTTTCATAATGAAAATTCCTCATTTGGGGATGAAAAAAACAAATTAATCAAAAAACACATGAAATTACTACTTAAAAAGCATCCTACATACGAAAATGAAGTTAGTAAATTTATTAATTCTAAAAAATTAAATGAAATGCAACAGAATATTTCTTATTCCTTGCTAAATAAAAACATCACTAAAAAAAGAATTTTACAGATTAGTAAATCAAAAAAAATTGATGTTAATGAAAACTATGAAAATTATTTATTTTGCATAACTGAACCATTAACTTTGTATTATGTAGTTGATGGTTATCTATTCAAAATTAACGAATGGTCCTCAAAAAAAGTAGAAGAGATTAGTTTTAATATAATTATTAATTTAGAAATTGATGAAATAATTTGTGATGGAAAATCTGAAAAAATTAATAAAAAACAGTAGATTAATACTATCATATAAGTTTAAATATTACAAACAAAAAATATTATTTAAAAGGAGATAATTTTATGCATAAAAATTCACATTCAAAAATGGAATGGTTTAAAAATACTTATTTGGATAAAAATCATAATCTAAAAATTCTTGATGTTGGAGCATTAGACAAAAGTGGAGACTATAATTATCGTGACTTGTTCAACGAAAGTAATTGGTCATATACTGGATTAGATATTGAAAGTGGGCATAATGTAGATATTGTAGTAACTGACATATATAACTGGTTTGAAATAGAAGACAATTCCTATGATGTAATAATTTCAGGACAATTTTTTGAACATTTGGAATATTTTTGGCTGACTATGAGCCAAATTGAAAGAGTATTAAAACCAAATGGTTATGTTTGCATTATTGTCCCCTCTGCGGGGCATAAACATGGAGGAGATATGCTAAACTGCTATCGTTTTCACGAAGATGGATTAAAAGCAATGGCAAAATATGTTGATTTAAAAATAATCCATGTTTCCATCGATAATCGTCCGGAAGCTAAACCTTGGCTTGATGCATGTTTAATTGCTCGTAAAGAAGAAAATACTGTTGAAAATATAGACGAACTTAAAATTCAAATAAAAGATTTAGAAAATAAACTAAAAACAATACAAGATAATATTTAAATTATAGGAGTCATATTATGTCTAAAGGAAATTATGAAATTATTAAATTATCACACCTTTTCGATGAAAAATGGTATACCTCACAATATTTAATGAATAAACCAGATAATCCTATTAAACATTTTATAGATATTGGTTGTAAAAATAATTATAATCCTTCCCCCCAATTTGATACCTCTTGGTATTTAGAAAAAAATAAAGATGTTAAAAAAAGTGGAATGAACCCTTTTGTTCATTACATTGAATATGGTAGAAAAGAAGGAAGATTACCTAACCCTACTTTTGATATAACAAAAATTGATGATTATTCCGCAATATTGCATTCTGGACTTTTTGATGATGAATGGTTCTCCGAGTATTACTCATTAAAAGGAAGTAATACAAATTTAGTTAGATATTATATGGATGAATACCTTAATTACGGATTAAATCCCTCACCTAATTTCGATAGTATATGGTATTTAGAAAAATATGATGATGTTAAGAAAAATGGGATTAATCCGTTTGTTCATTATGTCAAATACGGAAAAAAAGAGGGTAGAATGCCAAAATGGAAATAATAATTTATATTATTTCTATATAAATTTATTAATAATAAAACCCATCTATTAAAATTCCTTGAATTTATTTATTGAATAAAGAATCTATTGCTCCTTTTATTTCTAATAAATAACTTCCGAATAAATTCCACTCTAGACTCTACATCCAAATCTCTTAATATTTTATCAATATTATCAATACTTAAAGTTTCTTTATTTACAAATTTAAAAATAAATACATCACTTTTGTAATGTTGAGAATTTAATGACTCATCAGGCCTGAACTGTGCAACAAAGTCTTTTGTAAAGAACACATCTTTATCCACAACTCTAGCAGGATTTCCATAAACTAAACTATTTGATGAAACCTTGAAATTAGGCAATATGAAAGAGTTATCTCCAATAATGGAACCTGAACCTATATTAACACCACGAGAAATATATGTGTAACGCCCTAACCACACATGATCTCCAATATAAATGCCTTTTGAGAAGTTTTTTCTAGATTTTGTCTTTGAATCATAAATGGCACAATAATCTGAAGAGAATATTTTAACTTGATTACTTACTATACCATCATCCCCAATAATGACATTCTGACTTTCATTGACATTAATATTAACTCCTGCACCAAATAATGCATTTTTACCAATGAAAAGAGTTGAATTATTATAAATTAACAGTCTAAATGCATCCCCCACATCTGAACAAATATATACAAGAGAATTATCCCCATTAAATGTTAAATTAGCATTCATGAAGTTAATATTATTATCACATACAAGAATATTATTTGCCCCTGCAAAATTAATTTTAGAATTTATTAATCTAAATGAACCGATTATCTTATTTTCAACTAAATTGCCAACTTGGTCTTCCTTTGTAATTGTTTCCATAAAAAATACCTCTTTCAGTAACATATACTATGCATTTTTTCGTTTAAATAAATTTTTATTTTTACTCCAAATCCCATTCTGGACATTTGAATCCTAATTCTTCTGCCAAATCATCTTCCCATTTATTTTTAAATAACATATTGTCATACGATTCTTCATTTTTCTTCAATGATTGTGTGGACTTTTGAAGCTTATGATAGACAATCGCATCAGTCACGTGGAATATCTTATAGTTCATCACATGCCGGACATATCCTGAAAATATTCTGTCTGAGCGATAATGTCTGCCCAATTCCGCATCCAATCCAAATGATTTATCCAAAACTTCTCTTTTTATATAAGTACAGAAGAATGGTGCAAAGCTAAGCTCTAAAGATTCCCCATCGTGGAAATTATCCATATTTACAATGTTTTTATGGTGTGCTGAAGGATTCACATCACAGTCAAAACCTTCAGAGGCATAAGGAACATGCTGTTTCATTGTCGGCGTTCCACCAGGCAATACCTGTTGAGGAACTACAATGGCGCAATCATCATGCTCATATGCGAATTTCTGCATAGCTTCAATTGAGTTATCCATCAATATCGCATCGTTATTTAACAACAAGATGTCCGCATCATCATCAGAAATTTCTATTCCCTGATTTACAGCATATGTAAAACCATAATTAATATCATTCTGTATTAATTCTATGATGCCTTTTGATTTCAGAGTTTCCAGATAATATCTAACGGCCTTTCCGGAATTGTTATCTACAATTATGATTTTAACTTTATCATTGTCGAATTTCCGTATTGCATTGATGCATTCCCGAAGATCTTTTAGAGACTCAAAACTAGGAATGATGACATTAACCTTTTTATCTAATTTATAGTCAATGTCAATATTAAAATCATTGTCATTTTGAATTACGCGGGTTAAATTCTTATAACCGAGCATTTTCTCATTGCTTCTTGCATTTGCATCGGAAATGCTGTTATCAGTTACGCTCATATAATATTTGGACAGCAAAATAGGTACAGAATAAACTTTAAAGTTATTGCAAATCCTTAAGATTAAATCCCAGTCAACCAAACGGTATAATGACTCATCAAAACCGCCTATTTCATCATAAACTCTTTTAGTATGGGCAAAACAATTCAAATCAATGTAGTTTCCATTCTTCAACAATGATTTATTTAGGGAACCGAAACGCATTGCAAAAGGAGGATGGCCAATGTTATCATACAATAGCTGACCTGAGTATATTGCATTTGCATCAGGCAATTCAATGAAAGCTCCAACCATCGCTTCCAGGTATTTTGAATCCCATTCATTATCGGAGTCCAAATAGAATATGTATTCACCTGAGCACTCATCTAATGCAACATTACGTGCAGCAGATGCGCCGACATTGGATTCGTTGAAAATCAATTTTATCCTATCATCATCAATATCTTCAAGCAAATCACGAGTGCCGTCGCTACTTCCATCATCAACAATCACCAGTTCGAAATTTGTGTAAGTCTGATTTAAGACTGAATCAATGGCCTTTTCAACAATATCAACCCTATTGTATACTGGCATAATGATTGAAACCAATTTTGAATCATCCTTAACATTGCTCATCAAATACTTGGCAATATTGTCCATTACGGCAAAGCAACGTTTTTCCTCTTCGACAAATGGAGCATACAATATTGGAGAGACATATGAATTTGCAAGAAAACCTTCGAAATCTGAGAAAGGAACAGCCTTATTTTGACCCATATCACTTAGATGAACCTCTTCAAGGAACATTTTAGGATTATTATTTCCCAAACCCAAGTATACTACATCCAAATCATTGTCATATTTGATTATTTCTTTTTTCAATCCAATATCCGAATAATATAAACTTTTAAGCAAGCTATAATAATTGTCCGGTTTGAATAAATCTAAAATATAATCATATACTTCGCTGCTATCTTTAAAATTAGTATAATTAGAAAATTCCAATTCTTCAATGAAATCATCTAATGAATTCTCATCAACGATGATTGGGATCCTGTTTGAATTGCAACTATCAATGATTTCAAACATTTCTGGGAAAGGATTCAATAAAACTGCAAAATCAGGAGCAATATCTTTAATTTTATCACCAATGTTATCCTGTAAAGAATCTAAGAAATGAATTTTCAGCATATCTGATGTGTCTTTTTCTTTAATATCCCTAATTAAATCATTTTCACTATCAGATAACTCTTCAGGAATAAGTAATTTAATTTTATCAGAGCGATTTTCATCAAAAATATCCACTAATTTATCATCAAATATTGGCGTTTTAATGGCCACGCTAGATTCATCGGATTTTTCATAACCCTCCGAAGATTCACCATTAGGATAAATTACTGTAGATAATTTTAGCAATTGCGAAAATGAACTATTCCAATTTTCATGACTCTCTTTAAAATCAACACCATTATCAATCAAGTAAGATTGCTCATTAAAGCAATCATCCCTATCAATTGAACCATCAATAACAAAAGAACAATTCAATAGCTTTCCAACATCCATCAAATCAAAAGAATTTAATTTTAAATCATCAATGTGAATGATATTGATATTTAAATTGGATAAAACATTGAAATAAATCTCTCTAAGAGCTTCACATCTAAATTGATTATTAAAACTAATGTTAATATCCTCCCAGCTCAAGATTACTTCTCCATCCTTCCAAAGTTTAAAAGTATTTCTAGCAGATGTTAAAAAATAACAATCATAATGCTTTAGATTATAATAATTTAAAAAATCGGCCAGCAAATGAACTTTTTTCTCATCCACAACATATAATACTCTATTAGATAAAGTGACATCTCTTTTATCAACAAGTGCTGAATCAAATCTTTCTTTGATATTTTTAATTGAAGGAGACCCTAAAAATTTCTTAGCATTCAATTTTGAAGAAAATTCATTGCCATAATCAGAAAACAAATTAGAATCATCTAAAAATGACCTATGCATATGATAAACATAAACCGAATCATCAATGACATGATTAATATTTTTAGGAAGTTCAATGAACGCAAGTTCGTTTTCTGAATCGAAAACTATCTGTTTTTCACTGAAAGATTTTAGATTGTCAATAGCTTCGTTTTTAATATAAATGCAGAAAGGTTCACAAATATTTGAAGGCAAATCATTGAAATTAGAAGATTTCTTAAGCAATGTTGAAATACCTTCAATAGTCAGATTATACTCATTGTCTGATTTTGACTTGTCAAAAGGTATTATTCCAGTGAGCAAATTTGAAATCGGAGATACAACATCAATTTCCTTTTTAGAATAAGCTTTTGTAATTAATCTAGTCAACCAATTATCTGGAACTTTCGTATATGAATTAATTAATACTGCATCATTTAAACAAGAAGAAACAGTTTCTTTAATCATATATATAAAATTATCCTTTTCAAATGTAATCAAATTTAAATCATGGCTTTTAGAAATTTGCTTGAAAAAGCCATCATAATTTCCAACTAAATCATTAAAGATAAAAAAATTAAATTCGAAATTTTCATGAGTGTTTCTTAAAATCAGCTTGATTGAATCTATGACCTCTGGAGAATAATTGAAAATTGGAATGAAAATTGAAACCTTTTGATTTAACTTATTGATGATTGAATCCACTACTGAACCTTCATAATAATTATCCGTAACCCCCCAACTATTAATGTTATACCCATTATTTTCACCTATCAGAATATAATGAGTCAAAGGATTCCATGAATTGGAATTATCCAAATATGCATTTTTATAAAATGAATTGGAAAAATTAGGAAATGGCCGTCTGTAATTCTCTTTATATCCATATGTTGCATAATGAAGATAAGGATCCATTCCAGCATTTTTTACATCGGGATACATTTCCAAATACAAATCGGGGTCGAATAAATCTGATTTTTTTAATATTTCAATGTTTTTGGCTTTGTCAGTAGCATGGATTATGGGATATTTAACATCAATATTGCCATATAAGATATAGTGAACGAGAGGATTCATATTGAATTTGTCAACGAAAGGATGTCTATTGACATATTCCTTTGTATTGAAAGCATCTGAAGGATTGCAGTATTCATCTGCACCTAAAGTCAAGTAGTGGTCAATTGGGGAGAACTCAGATTCCTTTACATCAGGATATTTGGAAAGATAGTATTCCTCATCGAACAGTCCTGATCCTTCAATAATATCTTTACTTGTATCAAGTAAAAACTTATTGAAACTTATATTTTCATCAATATTATTATATTCCTTTACCTTTTGATACAATACTGAATTTTTGTCTCTTTTAAAATTATTTAAAAGAATTTCCCAATTATTTGTCATGTTCTCCAGGACATAATTCTTAAAAATATCCTCTCGTGAATTTTTAAGTATTTTTTCCCGAAGCTCTTTGCTTTCAATTAATCTTTTCATATTTATCTCCCATTCCTCTACTGAATTATTTTTAACAAGTAAACCATTATCGCCATGTGAAATGCATTTGGCATATGGACCGACATCACTATAGATTCCCGGAACATTTAACGCAGTATATTCCAAATATTTCAATTCACTTTTGCTTTGATTGATATTGTTGTTTTCAACAAGGGGTGCTATAGCAATATCCCATCTGATTGCATTTTGAAGCCATTCGACAAAGTCAGGGTAATGCCTTTTGTCAAATGGAACATTAACGCGAGACATCCCCTCAAAGGATGAATCTGTTCCGCCAACCATTTCAAAAACTATATTCTTGCTTGAACTTTCCTGAATATTTTTAATAGCTTCTTCAATTAGCTTTAAATCATTTGCATGAGTGGTTGTGCCCATGTATCCTATCTTGATAGTATCCCCATCATTGATTTCATAATCCTCATCCAAGTTCCAGGAATCAGTCAAAACATTAGGAAGAATCTCAATGTTGTTATTGAAACCCGAAAGACTGGCCTTTAGGGAATCTGTTGTGACGGTAATGCATGCTGCATTTTCAGCCAGATACCTTACAACGTTGATTTTCTCTTCATATCTCTTGAAATCGGGCTGGGTAGTGTCAATGTTTACCAAATCATCATCGATTTCATAAATCAATTTGATTCCATAAAGATTGCATTTTTCAACCAACAGCTTAGAAACGGACATGTCAATGACATCCCTTTGAGCGATGACGATGTCCAGCATCAGATTCTCATTCTGCAAATCTTTTATGAACCTATCCACTTCCAAATCATCGATGATGTAGAATTCAAATGAATCATTTTTAAAATTATCAAAAGCAGCCAATAATCTAATATATGTACTTGCAATATACTTGCCTTTTCCTTTTATGAGCAAACCAACAATTTGTTTTTCTTCACTAGCCTTGTCCAAATCAGAATATCTCTTTAAGTTATGAAATTCCATTAATTTCCCCCAGCATAAACAAATTGTTATCCTATCTAATCATGTCCTTGACATAATCTTTAAGTTTCTTATTTTTCAATTGATTGATTTCATTTTCCTGATTGGAATTAATTTCCTTAAGATCTTCAATATCATGTGCCAATTGAGTTTTTGTTTTAGTTAAAATCACATTTCGATCCATTATTTCATCAAATTGATTATTTAATTGGTCAAAATCATTTTTCAAGTTAGAATTTTCATCTTTTAGTTTGGAATTATCTTCTTTTAATTTATTTCCATATATTTCTAATTTTTCATTAATATCTTCCAGATTGGCAATTTCTTCAGATTGGCTTTTATTTTCATCCCTAATTTTTCTAAGCTCAAAAATCTTTTTTTGACTGTCATCTTTTATGAATGCCAATTCCCTTTCAGATTTTGATAGCTTATTTTTAAAAATATTAATCTCTGTAGCAAAATAAATGTAATTGTCCAACAAATTATTGAGAGGAGATTCATTAAAAGAATATTTGATATCCAACTCATCACAAAAGCTTAGATTTACAGGCATTTCTTTGAGATTAATCAGACCATCATCTTCATATTTTGAAGGAACCTTATTAAAATCAAGAGAATACAGTTTTGCCAGCTTGGTTACATCTTCAATGGATAGATTCTCATTATTCCTAATTTTATCAAACATTATCTCATAATGAAAACTTGTTCCTTTAACAACAGTATTCCTTGAAAGAGTATTTGGATATCCCACCAAGACTTTTGATTTTGTCTGATTGATTGACCTCAACGGATAATGGGCAATGTTCAATCCTGCATCAACAACACACTCTATTTTATCCTTAAACTCATCATCGACATCGATGTCATGGTTTCCGATACTGAGCTTTATATCAAACTTATCAACCAATTTTCTAGTGACTATTACCTTGCAGTTGGTCTCCAGGTTTTCATCACGGACGTGAGTTATCCTTGAAGGAATAAACTTGATATCTTCATCATCATCTGATGTTGGAACATAAGTCCTCCATTTAAGCTTCAAATAAGAATCATCAGCGATATCATCAATTAACTCTCTAGGATTGCCTTCATTGCAAACAATAAACTCATCACAGTCAAGAGGACAAACTATGTCTGCGGAATATTCATTTAAAGCAATGCCCAGCAAATAATTATACTTAATAAACGGCTCGAAGTACCTGTCTTCATCTTCAATAACCACAATCGGCAAACTCTCATCTTTCAGCTGGTTTAAAATGTCCAATGTATCATCAGTGCTTCCATTATCCAAAATAATCATCAAATCCACAATATTTGAATGATACCTTACAAAAGATTCGATAATGTCCGCTTCATTTTTAATGGTAGTTATTGAAATTATTTTCATATTATCCTCAAACCAAGTTATTTTAAAAAATAAATCTCGCCCTATTTAAAAGAACTATCAAATTAATAGTATATTTAAATATAATTTATTATAAATTATTATTATACTTTATTGATAGGTTGTGAATATGGCTTTAATTGTACTAATCGGAGATATGAAAAGTTACCATTCAAAATTCAATTTGATTGAAAGAGAAGTGGAAAAGGGCAATATTTCAATTGTGGCAACATTATTATCTGATGATGTTGACTATGATTATTTAGATGAAAATAATGTTGTCAATTCACTTGATATGCTTAAAGGAATCAATTTTGACTATTTTGTCATATTGGATGACAGTAAAATGTGGTTTGACATCATCCCAAATGAATATGGATTTACACAAAAAATAATCCCCGCACGTGTTTTCGAAATTCCCTATTTCGACTTTGCAAAATACGAACAACTCCTTCAAAATCCTCCAAGCATAATAAGCAGACACTGTTGGGGAGGATTACTATTCAATCAGCTAGGCCTCCAATTCACATCACCTTTCGTGAATCTATTTTTAATGGATGTGGATTTCAACAAACTGGCAAAAAACTTCACACACTACATGAACCAAGAACTTGTCTTTGACAGGGAAGAATACGAACATATACTCAAGAGAAACTATCCTGTTGGTAGATTAGATGATGTCTATATCTATTTCAATCATTATACCAGTTTTGAAGAAGCAAAAAGAAAGTGGGATGAGAGAAAAGCAAGGATAAACTACAATAATCTCCTATTTGAGACAACAACTGAAGTAAGAGGATATGCAATTGCCTTTGATTCAATACCCCTTCAGCACAAAATCTGTTTCCATTCAGGCCATATTGACAGCCCAGACGTGATTGATTTCAGCGAATTCATGGTCAACCGTCAGCCGGGCACATTAGGAATGCTTGTAAACAACACCGCCAACGGCACGCTCCCCCACTTTGACATACTTGAACTTTTAGTAAATCACAACTACAAACCTAGAATAAAATTCATATAAACCCACCATTTAATAGAACCCATATGGATTTTTAAATAATGGATGCTTTAAAAGCTTAATTTGCATCAATTTGGAAAATATTTATACCATAGCGAGTATATACTTTATATTAAAAAACATGTGGGATGTTAAAATGAAAAAAATTGCAATCATTTGTATTTTACTAACAGCATTTTTATCGATCAGCATTGTCTCTGCTCATGAAAATGCAACGGATTCATTGGACAGCCTAAATGCCAATGACATTCAACCAAGAATTGATGATTCCATTGCCAATCAAAATGCAATGGATGGTGAAAATGGCATTTATTCACAAAATGAAGATAACACAACAGAAAAAATACAGCCGAACGTTGAGATTTATGCCACCACAGGCTATTATACTGGATTAAGCCTTTATTATGGAAACAAATACACGCTCGAAATCCTAACACCTAAAGATTCTGATGTCGTTCCAACAATAACAATCGATGGTGAAAACTCTACAATAACCAATTACGGCAGTTCAGATTACAATAATGAGTTTTATACTGAAGAATTGAAACTAGAACCGGGAATTCATAACATCACTGGCATTTTCGCAGGCGATGATAAATATCTTCCCGAAACAAAAACCGTGCAACTTGAAATCAAACCGTGTATTCTCATGCCTATCGAACTGAAGTTCAACGAAACCTTAGAGATAACTTTGCATTTGCCTAATGGCGAAGGCAATCTGACAGCATTTATTGACGGCAATTTCATCAACTCAACAAGAATTGTGAACAACGAAGCTGCTATCAGAGTAAATAATTTAACATTGGGAGAACATGAAATTCATGCCGTTTACACAGGCAATGACTACAATGTGATAAACTCAACTAATTTCATAAATGTAATCCCCGTATTCATTTACCCTTCAAGCGTGATGGAACACAACAATGAAACAATCTTTGTTGTGATGAATCCGAACATCAAAGGGAACGTGAGTTTCATCTATGACAAAAAAATTACAAAGCCATTGATTGACGGTAAAGCGAACTTCACATTATCCAACTTAACCAATAATATAATCGAATCAGGATCAGAGGTATACATGTTTTACCCTGCAGAGTTTCTAATCGTTTACCCTAGTGAAACCAACAGGACATATACTGAACACTTTTACATTGACGTGACCCCTTATCCTCCAAAAATAATCAACAATACCGATTTCATCATGACCTACGGGGAAGACAAAACATTTTCGGTTTCAGTGATAGATGAGCATGCAAACCCTCCTAGAGGGAGGACCGATAGGGCATACATATACATTGACGGCATTTACCAATTCTACAGGTCACCTGACAACAATGGAACCATTACCTTCAAAGTCAATGAAGTCCCGGGAGAACACAATATAAGCATAACATGCCTTCAAACAACAGAAGCATACAAACTTACAGTAAAACCAACAAACACATCAATAGACATCAATTCCATCTCAACAGGATATTACAACAAGCAAATAGAATTCACTGCCCACATTAACCCAACAGAAATCACATCAGGAGAACTTGAAATTTACGTGAAAGATTCATTGCTTGGCAAAGCTAAAATCAAAAATGGAACTGCCACATTCAAGTATACTCCGAATACAATCGGAACAGTGAAATTCAAAGCAATATATAAAGGAAATGAGTACTGCAATTCCTCATCCAAAGAATTTAAAGTAACCATCAAAAAAGCAACTCCAATAATAACCTCATCAGCAAAAACATTCAAGGCGTCCGCAAAAACCAAATCATACACAGTTACATTTAAAGCCAATGGAAAAGCAATTGCAAACAAAAAACTCACATTAACCGTTAAGGGCAAAACATACACAGCAACAACCAATTCACAGGGAAAAGCCACTTTCAAAATTACAAAATTGACCAAAAAAGGAACACATACAGCAACAATTAAATTCCCTGGCAACAGCTACTACAACAAAGCAACAAAAACTGTGAAACTAAAATTCAAATAGAGATTAAAATCTCTATTACTTCTTCTTTTTTTAAAATCTTTAAAACACTTTAATAAATAATTAATATAACCTTATCCATAATTAATAATATGAAATTTGACAATACCCGAAAAAATCTTTTTGGACAAATTTTTCTTATTTTAAGCATTCTGATTTTAGCGTATATGCTCATAAGTCCCCTAAACCACATCATCACAAGCATTGGAGAGTATTTCACAATAACAACTGTAAATTTCCCAATAACAGACATACTTACAATCAGCAAGGGTGAGTTCAACCCTCCCCTATACTATCTGCTCGCCAAACTTGCAACAAAGTTTTTGGGAAACTCAGTAGCACTCCTGAAAATACTTTCAGTCATACCATATGCCATAATCATACTTGTCTCAACAATTAAAATAAGAAAGGACTATGGCTGGCTAACAGCAGGCATCTTTGCCTTGTCAATGGGTGTCATGAGTGAGTTTTTCACTTATTTCCTAATGGCAAGGATGTTCAGTTGGGCAGTGCTATTTACAGTCCTGGCATTCGTATTCCTCAGAGACATCATGACCAACGACAACAAGATATCATGGATTCTGTTTACCGTTTTCTCAATCCTTGCGGCATACACACATTACTTTGCAGGATTGACCGTTGCAGTCATCTACCTGTTCCTGCTCATTTATATCCTTAAAAACAATAGGGAAAAAATCAAATTCTGGGCAGCATCAGCAGTTGTCGCAATAATCCTATACGTTCCATGGATCTTAACACTGCTAAACCAAATACAGGCGCTTGAGCCTTCACTGATGCCTAAAGTCAATCTGGACTTGATAATGACTTCATTGGGATATTTCATAACCGCAAACGGCATCGTATTCGGCGTTGGAACAATCCTGATTCTGATAGCTCTTGGAATAATCTATTTCACACAAAAGCGCAACATTGATGATGAAGACCAATTCTATATCATAACAGGCATAGGAGCATTCCTTGCAATATTAATAATTGGAATTGCAATCTCAGCCATCTACAAGCCGGTTCTGATGCCAAGCTGCATGATTTTTGCATCAGCCACACTATGGGTTGCAGTCTCCATACTAATCGGCAAAATCACTAGCAGAAGACTGTTTTTAATCTCATTTGCATTGATTGTACTGGTTCTGATATCAGGCGTTGCAACAGCGATTTCAACAAACAACACCCTATACAATGAAAACATTGCAAATAACGAAGCATTGGCACAGATTACACAGGATGACGATTCCATCGTGATACTTACCAATCCTAGAGTCATGGCATACTTTTTGGGAAGCATGAACAACACTGATGTGTACTGCATAAACCAAAGCCATGTCTATGGAGACCCAATTGACAGGGTGCATGCGATATATGACTTCAATGACATTACCGAGGCGGAACTGAGCGGATTTGTCGCAAACAACACCGACAAGAACATCTACATAATTACATTCGGACAGTTCAACCTGAACAACTACACAAAAGAAGTGGTGTTTGACGACAGCGGCTATCAAATCATAAAAATTAACATAACGGCACCTGCCGTTTAAGGATTTAAAAAATCCTTACAATTTTTCTTTTTTTTAATATTCATACCATGCAATCCTGAATCCTTCACGTTCAAGGAAATCTGGAGAAAAAGCATTTTCAGACAAGATTGCATCGACAGCATTGCGTTTCAAAAGACAGAACTCGTTTTCAAAAAAATCCTTATGGGAAACCTTGCTTTTAAGGCCAGCAAACCTATTTCCCTTAACCTTTCTGGTCATTGCAGCATCAAAGTCCCTGTCCACCTCATCTATAAGCCCAATCATGGTGGGGATGAAACGAAGAGAATCAATTAGATTAACATCAATGAAACATACCAAATCGCCTGAAGCATTCCTCAATCCATCGAAAATAGCATCCTTTTCCGTCGTGACGACGACATTTTCATAATCAAGGTCGCCTCCACCAACTAAAACAACCTCATATTCGTAATTTCTCAAGGTTTCGCGAAGATTCAGGAGAAAATCGTCAACCATATTCCTGCGGTTGAAACATCTCACTACAATGCTTAAATTTTGCATAATTAAATATAATTCATGCAAGCATATAAGTTTTACTTGAAAAAAATATCAAATGTTATTAAGTTATTAATAAATAAAGCATTTTTTGAACATAAACTATACAGAATACCAAACCTGCCACACCCCAGACAAATGAAACCTATTATATAGTTTGAAAACATAAGATAATAACATGAGCGAATCAAGCACAACCAAATTAAATTACAGGGACCTGACAATTTTTCTTGTGCCTGTCCTGATATTTTCACTGTACGTATACATATACAATCCGGGAATACTGACTGCCGCTTCATATGGCCAGCTTCACCAGATTGCCGCAGGCGAGTTTACAGGCGCATACCCACTATTACACACCCTAATCGTGATGGCATGCCTTAAAATCAACCCGTCCCCAATCACTGTGGCCATCGTGCACACATTGGTCTTCAGCGTGATGTGGGCTGCAATATGCAAGTACCACAGAAACGATTCTGATAAAAGCAGCAACGAGTTCGTTCTTCAGTTCTTCCTGACACTGATAATCTGCTTGATTCCGATAAATGCAATCTATTCAGTCACACTCACAAGCAATGTACTTTTCAGCTACTTTTTAATGTTTCTGTGTTTCCTAATCAAGGTGATGATTGATGAAAAAGGCCAAATGACAACTAAACTGGCCGTCCTGATGGCGTTGACACTTGCAATCATCTCAGGGCTTAACTACTGGGGAATATTCGTTGCATTGCTATCACTAATCGCAATCATATTCTATTTAGCCAGAAGAGGAAACTCAAAAGGAACCATTCTAAAGCTTGCAGGACTGACAATAATTCTCCTTTTGGCGGTAGGTTCCCTCAACAGCATATATGACGTCAAAAGCGGAGATTCAAGCTTTCCAATGACCGATTCATTTGCAGACAGCGTCAATCTTGAGGATGCAAAATCAGAGTTCTTCTCATCAATCGGCGCCGAGCCGACTGCAGGATTTGAGGATGCAACTTCAGCAAATGCAGGAAACGGAAAATACAACCTGATCGATTCGTTCGTCAACCACTTCAGGGAGAACTTCATTCTAAACAACCTGTTCGCAAATCCTATAGTCTACATGATTCTTTCAATCGTCCTTCTTGCAGCTCTCTTTTACATGACAGGACTAAGGGAAATGCTCCTGGTTTTCGTTCCGAACCTGATAAACATAATCGTCGTATTCGCAACAGGCCAAAGCAACATGTACTCCAACATATTGGTGTTCTATTTAATTGCAGTCATTTTCATAAGCGCATACCTCAATCGAGACACTTTTACAAATGTTGCACCGACATCACCAAGAAAAGAAAGGGAGCCTGCAAATTTGGAATCCCAAATCAGCGACCTATCTCTTGATGAAATCAATCAAATGCTAAACGACTCCTCAAGTGAAGGTAATTACAATTACGGTGCAGAACCTGACCCATCCGATGAAATTCTAGAGGACACCCAAAGTGAAGAGAACCATCTCTACACTCAGCAACCTGAACCGATGGAGGAAATCCCACAAGAACCTCAAGCCAAAACACAAGAACCAGCGCAAGGCGATGGAGACGACCTGCTTGAGCAGATTCTAAAGGAAATCGAGATGGAGAAAAAGTAATTTCCCAATTGGAACCGTCACCAAATCCAACAAAAAATTATATTTAGCAATTCATCCAAACATTAATACACCAGGTGAATCTGATGGATTTGATTGTAGCAAAATTCGATGGAAGCTCTCTTGCAAACGGCGAGCAGATTAAAAAGGCGGCAAAATCAGTAGTCAAGGAATACAATAAGGGCAAGAAAGTGGTCGTTGTCGTATCCGCAGTCAACAAGACAACTGACGACCTAATTGAACTCTCAAAGGAGTCAGTAGGCTCCTGTTTAACCCAAAGACAGCAGGCCGAAATCATGGCGATGGGAGAGCGGACAAGCGCAAGGGTCTTTGAGGCCGCACTCGAATCTCTGGGAGCGAAGGCAAGATACATCGACCCGTACGATGCCGACTGGCCGATAATTTCTGATTCTGAATTTCTAAAGGCAAACATCGACTTTGACATAAGCTGCCAGATGATTCACAACATCGAAAAGATTCTAGACGATGATGAAATCCCAGTCATCTGCGGATTTCTGGCCAAGGGCCATGGAGGCGAAATCACAACCTTGGGAAGAGGCGGAAGCGACATCACAGCATTTCTCATCGGAAACTGCCTTGGCGCAAGAGAGGTCATAATAATAAGCGACGTCGACGGAGTCATGTCAAGCGACCCGAGACAGATCGAAAAGGCGGAACTTCTAAACGAGATTTCAGTCGAGGAGATACGCACCTTGGCAACAAAGGGTGCCAGAATCATAAACCCACATGCATTAAAATACAAGGACCCTAAGATGAACGCCAAAATCATCAATTTCACACACTCAGACCTCACTGCCAACGGGACAAACATAATAGGGCCTTTCGAGGACACATCCAAAAAGTCAGTGACCCTATACAAGGACCCCCTTTCAATAATCGCAATCGTCGGGGAGAACATGCTCGAGCAGGTCGGGCCACTCAAGGAAATCACCGAATGCCTTGCTGAAAACGACGTGAACATCTACAAGATCTCGGCCGGAAACAACTCAATCACCACATTCATCGACAAGCACGACGCCCAGAAGGCATACCATATCCTGCACGACCTTGTGCTTGAAAGCGACATATTCAACTCACTTTCCCTAGGCCGTGACATAGCAATGATTACCCTGGTATCGCCGGATGTCATCGAAAAGCCAAGCATCATCTCAGATGTCACCGAGCCTTTGAGGAAAAACAGGATAAACATAATAGAGATTAACTCATCCCAGACATCCCTCGTGATTCTGGTCGATTTCAAGGATGGTGAAAGGGCTGCCAAGTTAATCAGAGAAATCTTGGAAGATTCAGCAGACGAGTAAAAAATATTTTTATTGCATATTTATATACAAATAGCCTGAAGGCTGGAACCTACAGCGTCACCACCACATCAGCTGACGGCAACTACCAGATTTCAAAAAACCGCAACAACTATTAAAAAATAATCTGCTGTGATATAGATAACACATTATCTTTTATTGAAATTAAAAAATAGAATCAATCTGATTAATGTGAAAGTTGACCAAATTGTGTTTAAAATGCCTAACTGTTATTTTAATTGTAGCTATATTAAAGGATTATGGCAGTTATTTTTGACCCGGCAGCGCTTCAATTGAGAGGTGAAAAAAAATCCTCAAAGTTCCTTGTTAAGACCAATGATTTTTTCCAAATCGACGCAGGTGATTTCCGAAATTTCTTCACAGGACAAATTATCCTCCTTTAAAAAAAAATCTTGGCAATTTCAGCCCTACCCTCAGCAAATCTCTTGGCATAACTTATTTTGTAACATTCCATTATAGCATCTAGTATTTAAAAGTAACTGAATTCTAAAAAAAGAAATGGGGAAGTTTATCCCCTAAAAACCATCAATATCGGAATTCGCCAGTTTCAGGTAAGCGTCATCATAGTCAAGATTGCCGTTGGCAATCAGCATGGCAAGCATCTGGTCATAGGATTCCCTGACGGCTGCTTGAGATACCTGGCCGTGATCTCCCACAACGACCAGAGGAGTTACCGCAGGTGTGCCTGCAAGGTTACATTCATCCTCGATTGCCCCGTCATAGGCAATTCCCGCAAGGGTGTAGGTGAATGTTGTGTCCAGGGTAAGTTCGGACATGTCACGCGCAAGCATATAGCTTCCGTAGGTCGGCACCTGAGAGCACATTATTGTTGTGATTCCCGGATTTTTCCCGACCTCCGTTTCATGGAAATCGCCGACGGCAGTTGCATTATGGCTTATTGCAAAGTCAACAATCAGATTGGAAACTGTTCCCTCCTCATCTGCAACGGTATTCAAGTTGACTCCATTTGTCAGCTTGGTGTTCTCAGAAACCGCCTGAGGTGATGCGAACGGAATGATGTAGACCGTTCCCCTAATCTTGCGCCCGTCAAGATAGTCAATTAAATCCATCGCTGCAACGGTAGGGACAAGCTGGTCCCCGTGGACTCCCGCACAGATTACTGTCACAGGCCCGGAGCCGTCGCCTATCCTATAGACTGGAACGCCTGAATTTGCAGCCTGGACAATGGTATCGCTGATATTTGAATCAGGGATATTTGAGGCTATATGCGGATTTTGCAAGACGTTTCCGCTGTTTGCGGTCGTGAGCTGCTCGACCTCGACAGGAGAGACGTCAAGAAAAACGATATATGCCAAAGCCAATGCAATGGCTAGAACCAATACCCCCACCACAATCAGGACAGTCCTTTTGGAGGAGGACTTTGGTGTGGCGACAGACTGTTCAACTGGCTTGTCAAAGGTGGCGCCGCATTTCTTGCAGAATTTTGCGCCGTCCTTGTTTTCAGTCCCACAGTTTTGACATTTCATGTTATTAAGTTATGTCAATTGGGATATAAATAATTATAACTTGAACCCTGTTCCGATGAACTGGGCAACGTCACGGCCTGTGTCGTCTGAGATGTCCACATTGATGATGGATGATGTGCGTCCGCTTTTCCTGCAGGTTGCCCTTGCAATCAGCTTTTCGCCTTTCGGAGCGGCAAGATAATGGATGTCGACCTGCTGGGCAACGGTCAGCTGGTGAATCTGATTTGAGAGAACCGCAAAGGCAAAATCGGCCAATGTGAAAATCACACCACCCATAACGCCACCATATGCGTTTTTATGGTCATCTGTTATCTTCAAACTGCAAATTGCCTCATCTTCTGTAAGCTCATCCAGAACCACACCTGTAATCACTGCAAACTTGTCCTTGTAAAAGAATTCCCTAGCGCTTTCAACTGAATCAAAATTAGCCATCATAACACCTGGTTTACTATTGTCCTTTCTGGGTTAAAAAATTTTTTAGGTATGTAATCTACTTGCCTGCGCAGGCGTTTTCATTTCTTTAATTTTTTTTAAAATCGCCCGTTTCAACACTAAATATTATATGTTATGTACTAAATAAATTACATTAACGTTTAATTAAACAATTTTGGTGTTGAAAATGAAATTTGAAAAGATTTTTTTAATATGCGTTTTCATATTGATTTTATCTGTAAGTGCAGTTTCAGCAGCAGATGAAAATCAAACGCAAGATGCATCTCCTCTCGCTTCACAATCGGAAGCGGATGTATTGGGAGGAATTGATGACTACGAAATATATTACAGTGAAATCAATGTTTTAAGAAATGGCGACAATATTTCAGTTATTATGTTTCCATCTGATGCCACAGGCAGTGCAGACATAACAATCGATGGAAAGACAACCAAACATAAAATAACTGAAAATGGAGTCATTCACATTGACTATTCCGATTTTGCTTTGGGCTTAAAAAACATTACAATCAAATATAATGGAGACGAAAAATTTAACCCTAAAACCGTTCAGGGAACATTTGACATTCGCCCGGGAGTACTTCCTGCCAACTATAATGGCAATTTGGATTACAACAATGCATATTATACAGTATGTGTGCCTGAAAACACAAATGGCAATTTCACATATTCCATTGATGGGGGCGTTGAAAAAACAGTTCCGATCAAAAGCAGAACAACCAAAGTCACTCTTGATGAGCAAAAACTTGGAAATCATTACTTGAATTGGAAACTGAATGCTGGCGGTCAAGTCTATTCAGGTTATAGTTTATTCAATGCGATTCCGGCAATTAATTTCAATTACTATTCATATGCATGGATTAAAGATGACAACTATCTGATTGTCAATCTTCCAAGCAATGTTTCAGGCCAACTTTCAGTGTCTTTGGGCAATGGAAAAGTAATTTACAACAAATCAGGAGTAAACGGCGAAATCAGAATACCGATCAATGAGTATCTGATTGTTGAAGATACCGTGGCATTTTTAATAAGCTATACAGATGAGGCATATAATTATGATGGAATATGCTCTATAGAGGCCAGAGAGGACCCTAGCCTATGGAATATGAGTATTTCATTCCCAAACAAAGTTTTCTATGATACTGGAGAATACAAGCTGGATATCAATAATTGGGTGAATTTATTAGATCCAAGTTACTTCAGTCTCTATATCGACGGCAAAAAACAGGATTTTATTCGAGAAGGGGATTCATTCATATTCAGACCTTCCAAATTCAGCCTTTCAAGCCATACAATCGAACTCAGATATGCCGGTGATTTGTATCACAAGGCCACAAATGCTTCAGCTGAATTTGAAGCTGTTAACTTCCTGGTTGATTTTCCAGAAGAGAAGCTTGTAAAGTATCATACTGATTTCTTCTCTGTCTATTTCCCAGAAAATTCCAAAGGCTCTGTCAAGATGTATGTGGACAACAAATTTAAGTATGCATATAATGACATGTCTTTTGGAAGCGTTGCATTCACCGTCACTGATGTTTCATGGGGAATGCACACAATAAAAGTGGTGTGGACAAAGGACGGCAAAACAGTTGCACAAGCATCCAAAAGGCTTAACTACACCTATGAAATTTCACCGCTATACCATACAATGGCGGACCCGAATGATTTGATTGAAGGAGGAACCAATAACCTGTTATATCTTGTATATGACATGACTGGAACCTTGAGCATCACAATTGACGGTGAAACATACAAAAAGAAAATAACCAATGATATTATGGACTTTGACATATCAAAAGCGAAAGCTGGCAATTACACCGTCAGGGTAACATATTCCGGCGATAAAAACTACTATGCTCAAACCTTCACTCATGACATTGAAATATTGCCTAAATTATACAATGTCAACGCGCCAAATTCATTCTACTGCAACGAATACTATCAGATAAAGGTATCCGATTTGAACAATAATCCAGCTAAGGATTATGCACTATTATTTGATGTCAACGGAGCTCCTTATTATGCCCATACCGATTCCAATGGTATAGCTAAGGTAAAATTGCCTTTAAAACCAGGTTCATATTCCATTACAATCCGTGGTGACAACTTGAATGTGAACAAAAAAGTCACTGTAAAGCATGTTCTCACATTGAATGACGTCAAGGTTAAAAAATCCGCTAAAAGCCTTGTTTTAACCGCAACATTAAAAAAAGGAAATGAACCTATTAAAAATAAAAAAGTAACCTTCACATTCAACGGCAAGGTCGTCGGAAAAATCAATACAAATTCTAAGGGCATTGCAAAAGTAACAATCAAATCAGCTGTTCTCAAGAAGCTCAAATTGGGCAAGAAGGTAACTTACCAGGCAACATTTGGCAAGGACACTGTCAAAAAAACAGTTAAGGTTTTAAAATAGATGCTAATCCATCTATTTTTTCTTATTTTTTTAAGAGTCAACTCTATTAAGCTCTAAGAATTATTTTTATATCATATCCTCAATATCAATCAAACAATATTATCGTATTTGTTGATTATCCGCTAAACAAAATTAATAAATATTATATATAACCTTCAATTAAAATAATATATCAAGTGATAAAATGGACAAAAAAGAATTAATGATTGGAGGAATTGTTGTCATACTTGCTGTTGTGGTAGGCAGCATAATTTTCGCCCCAATAAATGAGGCGCAATCGACAAACATTGAAATCCTAAACAACGGGGACATCGGAGAAAACAGTACCCTGTACATCAAACTGAAGGATGACGGCCAGTCCTCCCTGAGCAACAAGACCATCCACGTGAAACTTACAGACGACAGCGGCAATGTCGTATTTGACGACACTGTCCAGACACGGGCCACAGGAGTGGCGGTCGTCAAGCTGAGCAATGTGAGCGGCGGCAATTACACCCTCGACATCACCTTTGACGGCGATGACAACTACACTGCATGCAGCTTCTCGCAGAAGATAACCATTCAGGGAGGAGAGGTTGAGGACGACATCGAAAACGATCCTCTGATTCAGGACACACTCAACGACGATTCATCAAGCGGTTCCTCAGCACAGACCCCTTCAAGGTCATCAGGCAGTTCAGGCGGCCGAAGCTCAGGCGGTTCAGGATCAGGCTCAGGTTCAGGTTCCGGAGGAAATGCACCGTTACCTGAATATGATGAAGAGGGAAATAGAATCAATTAGTCCTCTAAAAAAAATATTTAAACATTCCCGAAATAGCTACTATTTTGGGAAACCCATCTATTTTTTATATCTTTTCAAAGATTATACGGCATGCCTAATTTAAATAGGAATATCGATTAAAATAAACAAAACAATTTTAAAAAAAGAAAAAATATTAAGCGAATATCTGATTCGCTTAATTGACCGTTAAGGTCACTGATTTTGAAGCGGACTCATAAGCTGAATCGCCCTCATAGCTAACGACTGCAGTGAACTTGCCCCTCTTAGATAAGTTGGTTATCTTGAAGGTGACTTCCCCATCCTCGTTGGTGGTTCCGGCGAATGTCTTTCCGTTCACCTTAAGTGTCACTTTCTTAGGGCTCATGTATACATTGCCGTCTGCAGATGAGCCTGCAATTGTGGAGAGCTTAGCAGTGTATAGCTTTGTCTTTGTGCTTACCCTGTAGGAGGCTGAGGATGCCTCAAGGGTGATCGGCTTTTTGTCCAGATCAACGCAGACCACCGCAAATGTGCTCAGGTAGCTGTCGTCTCCGCCGAAGGAGAACGCCAAAGTGAATCTTCCTGCCCGGTTCATGTTCAACTCATAAGGTGCGAAACTGCCGTTCTCATCGGTAACCCTTGTGTGGATCTTGTCGTTTATTGCAAACTGGATTGTGGCATTGCTTATAGGGTTGCCGTTTATGTCAAGCAGCTGGGTGAAGTAGGTCATTCCCTTTTCGCCTGCCTTTTTATCGATAGCATAACCTTTAAGAGTTATTGAATTGTTTGTGATGTTGAACCTGGTTTCAGTCTTGACAGGAGGGGCTATAGTAGGCAGGTCAATCTTTATCGCCATTTCAGTGCCAAGAATGGTCTTGCTGCCAGCATATTCAATGTATATCTCTGCAGTGTTTCCTGCATTGATTGTGAAAAGGCCCTCTTCGTCAGTTGATGTTGTCATTTGAGTGCCGTTCAATATGTAGAATATTGGAGCGTCCGCAATGGCTTCACCATTTTCGTCCTTAAGGGCGAATGTAATGTTTAAATCGTTGTCCACTATGACAGCCCTGATTTTAGATGCCCTTATCTCATCCACAGTGATTGTGAATTCAGTTGAATTGGCATTGAATTCATCGTCTCCAAGGTATGCTGCATTTACAGTGTAGTTTCCAGGCCATAGGACAGCGTTGAAGCTGGCCCTACCTTCGTTGAGCTCAACGAAAATTGCGTTTCCATCGATTTCCAGCTTGACAAGCCCTGTTGCATCAGCATCGACATCAACAGTCAGGTTAACGTCATAGCCGTCAACTGCAACCTCGGAAGCTATTGTAGTGTTCCTTTTAACGTGGTCTGTGACAGTGAACTCCTTGGATGTCTTGTTTGCATTGAACCTTGAATCACCTGAGTATGTTACGCGCACAACGTAATCGCCTGCAGGCAATACTGTCTCATAAACCGCTTCGCCATTATCCAAAGAGACATAAGCCGCATCGCCTGCAACATTGAACTCGACAAGCCCACTGGCAGCGCTGTCGACGGTTGCGGTGATTGTCACGTCATTGTCATTAGAAACGACATCAACGGAAATAGGAGTGTCCATCATGTGGGTGTCCTCCTTGATGACTGTGAATGATGTCCTTGCGGTTGCATTGTTGAAGTCGTCATCTCCAAGATATACCACTTTTGCTGTGTAGGTTCCAGGGATGAAAGGATATGACAGGACGGCCTTTCCATCATTTACATCAACGATGAAGCTTTCACCCAAAACGGAGATTGTCACATATCCTGTTGCGTTCTGGTCAACATCCACCTCGATGGTTACTGTGCTTGACTGCGCATCTGAAGTGACCTTGATGGATGTGTCCTTCTTGATGTGGCCTATGACGGTGAACTTCTGGGAGGTGGAGTTTGCATAAAAGCTGTCGTCTCCAAGGTATGTTGCCAGAACCTCATAGTCTCCAGGCTCCAAAAATGTATTAAGAACTGCGATGCCGTCATCAAGTGCAACATAACGGGTGAACTCCTCAGTGCCGCTGATACGATATTCCACCAGTCCGGTAGCGTTCTTGTCAACGTCGACAATCATTTCCACATCATTTTCGTCAATCTCAACAGTGAGAGTGACGTTAGTGTTATTAAGAGGAATTTCTTCGACTTCAAATTCGAAATCTGTTGCGTTGGCGTTGAAGTCATCGTCACCCATATAGGTTGCGCTGGCAGTGTAGTTGCCCGGAAGCATGATGGTGCTGAAAATGGCTTTGCCTTCATTTAACTCAACGAAAATTGTGTTTCCTTCCAATTCCAGTTTGACAAGTCCTGTTGCGTTCTCATCAACAGCAACAGCCAATGCAACATCATATCCATCAACTGTAACTTCAGGAGTTACTGTAGTGTTCTTTTTGACATGGTCTGTGACTGTGAATGCCACTGATGTCTGATTTGGATTGAACTTGCTTAGCTCATCGCCGAGGTAAGTCACGGTGATGTTGTAATCGCCGGCAGGCAATACAGTCTCGTAAACAGCCTTTCCGTTGTCCACTATAATGTAGGTCACATCGCCGTCAATATTGAACTCTATCAAACCGTATGCGGCAGGGTCTATATCGGCAATGACTGTCACGTCATTGTCTGATGTCTCGACATCCGCTGAAATCGGAGTGTCCTTTGGGAAAATGGCATCCTTAATGACAGTGAATGGAACTGTGGTGCTTGCATTGTTGAAGTTATCGTCACCAAGATAATCCACATCGGCCTCATAACTTCCAGGGTCAAAATCGTATTTGAAAACTGCCTTTCCTCCATTTACAGGAATCAGGAACCTTTGGCCCAAAACGCCTATAGTCACATAGCCTGTGGCCCTCTCATCAACATTGACATTGACTGTGACGGTGTGGGACAATACACTTGCAACCGCCTTTATGGAAGTGTTCATTTTAGCCGGCTCCACGACACTGAATGCCTGGGATGTGGCGTTCATGTTGAAGTTATCGTCGCCCATGTAGGTTGCATTGAATGTGTAATCGCCTGGAATCAGGACGGTATTGTAAACTGCCCTTCCTCCATTTACATCAGCATAAACGCTGTTTTCATTTAATGTAAATTTGACAAGACCTGTAGCGTCGGGATTGACATCTACAGTAAGTGAAACGTCATTTCCATCCACCAATACATCAGATTCGATTGTCGTATTCATCTTCAAATCAGCGGATGAAACTGAAGCATCACTCGTGAATGCTTCAGCATTTGCATTCGTATTTTCAATATCTGCAACTTCATTAGTTGTTTCGTCTAGACTAACAATATCGTCACTAGCATCTGCAGCGCTGACTGCAGAAACAGTAATTAATCCAATAAGAATCATTAGTAAAAGACATAAATATCTTTTATTATCCATAACATTATTCACTCCAAAATAATAATTTTTAAAAATTATATGTTAATGTATAAACCTTCTGGTTAATAAAACTGATTAAGCAAGCATCTGCAAAATGATAAGATATTCATTAAAAAAGTTCAAAAATAAGCTTTAAAATATATTATTTTAAAAAATTAAAAAAAAAGATTAATTTCAGAGGCCTACATGAGGCAATCGGTCAATGCATTCCTTAACCTTTAAGTAAAATTCCTCTCCGGTAAAGTCAAAGTCATTGTTGAAAGACTTGTAAGCCAAATTGCAATCATTTTCCAGGTTAAATTTAAAATCAGGGCATTTATTGAAGAGTTTTTCAAAGCAATTTATGGAATGTTGAGATAGTTCAACTTCATCAAAGGATAGCTTTTCAACCAGCATGTTCATGGCCAGGAACAGGACGCTGAACTGAAGGGCAGAGGCATATGCATCATAACAGTATCCATAGTCCAAATTGACATCAAAATAAATCAGAAAGTTGATCAGCACATGGGAAACCCAAATCAGGGAGTTCGGCTCGAACCTTTCCAGCTGCAAATCAGTGAACTTGAAAATCAAATCATCCAGAGCGCCATCACTGTCCTCGCAATACCTGACAAATTCATTGAATGAATAGTTGGTCAGATACTTGATGTAGGCATCTTTTATTTTCTCATCACAGTCATATTTGGAAATCTTTTTCAGGTCTTTTGGCCTTAGCTCTTTTGGATATGCAAACATTTCAATCATGTTAATATTGGTCAACAACCTATTTAATTTTTTAAATCATCCAAAGCCATTGGGCAAAAATAGAATTTCAATGAAAAAAAATGATTATATTATCAGTTGAGTTTAAAAAAAAAAGAAAGTTAAAAAATAAAGATTTATTTTTTAACAGTAAGTTTATTTGATATTGTTAAACCTTTGCAATAGGTCTTAATAGTATATTTTCCAACCTTTAAATTTTTAGGTAAATTGAAAGTAGCAATACCTTTACTGTTGGTTTTAGCGGTGTAGGTTTTGCCTTTTAATGTCATTTTGACTGTCTGTTTAGCTTGAGGCTTACCTTTTGTGTCTAAAACTTTAACAATAAATTTACCTGCTTTCTTGTATTTTTTAGTTACATCTTTAGCAAGGATGGATTTTTTAACTACTATCTTATTCTGTACTAAAACGTCTTTATATGCAGAAGTAACATAATATGTTCCAGGTTTTAATTTTTGGAGTTTTAAAACTGCAACACCGTCGCTTCCAATATCTGCAGCATATTCCTTATTGTTGATAGTGAATACAACATTTCCTTCGGTTACTGGTTTGTCTCCAGACATGACAGTGACATTAAACTTGATTGTCTTATCATAATAAGTAACAAGGTTGGTGCTGTTAATGGAGTCTTTAACTTCAGTCTTACCAAAGATTGAATCGATTATGCTGGAGATGTTTAAACTAGATATATTAAAGCTAGTGCCATTACCTCCGAAAAGACCAGACAAGTCTATAGAAGACAAATTAAAAGTACCATTCTCACCGAAAAGACCAGACAAGTCTATAGAAGACAAATTAAAAGTACCATTCTCACCGAAAAGACCAGACAAGTCTATAGAAG